>NZ_JBITFB010000039.1:56037-80132 GCF_044455625.1 Kitasatospora sp. NPDC051164
CTGCGGCGGAGCTTCCGCCCCCCCCCCCCCCCCCCCCCCGCCCCCGCGCGGGCGGGGGGGGGGGGGGGCGGGGGCCGGGCCCCCCCCCCCGCCCCCCCCCCCACGGATCGTTACGGTCAGGACACGGTGAGGGCCGTGTCGTCGATGACGAAGCTCGTCTGGAGAGAGCTGTCCTCGGTGCCGGTGAACTTCACGGTGACGTTCTGGCCGGCGTAGGCGGAGAGGTCGAAGGTGCGCTGCTGGTAGCCGGCCGCGGCGTCCACGTTGGAGTAGGTCTTCAGCGTGGTGCCGTTGACCGAGACGGTCAGCTTGTCGTACGCGGTGCTGCCCGACTCCGCGGTGTCGATGTGGCACCCGATGACCGTCGGTTGGTTCCGCTACGCGCAGGGCCTGACCGCCCGCCCGGTCAAGGGCATGCTCACCGGCCCGGTCACCATGCTCGCCTGGTCCTTCGTCCGCGACGACCAGCCGCTCGCCGACACCGCCCGCCAGGTCGCCCTCGCCCTGCGCGACGAGGTCACCGACCTGGAGGCCGCGGCGCCGCCGTCGTCCAGGTCGACGAGCCGGCCCTGCGCGAAACCCTCCCGCTGCGGGCCGCCGACCGCCCGGCGTACCTCGACTGGGCCACCGAGTCCTTCCGCCTCGCCACCTCCGGTGTCCGCGCCGACACCCAGGTCCACACCCACATGTGCTACGCCGAGTTCGGCGCCATCATGACGGCGATCGACGACCTCGACGCGGACGTCATCTCCCTGGAAGCCACCCGTTCGCACATGGAGGTCGCCGGAGAGCTCGCCGAGGCCGGCTACCCGCGCGAGGTCGGCCTCGGCATCTGGGACATCCACTCCCCGCGCGTCCCGAGCACCGACGAGGCGCTCACCTTCCTGCGGGCCGGCCTCGCCGCCATCCCGGCCGAGCGGCTGTGGGTCAACCCCGACTGCGGCCTTAAGACCCGCGGCTGGCCGGAGACCCGCGCCTCCCTGGACAGCCTGGTCGCCGCCGCCCGCCGCCTGCGCGAGGAACTCGCCGGCTGACCCGTCGGCGGACGGCCACCGGGGTGGAGGCGGCACTCGCCGCGCCCGCCCCGGTGGGCCGTCGCCGGTTGCCGGTTGCCGGTTGCCGTCGCCGGTCGCTCGTTGATCGCTTGTCTACCGCGCACTTCTACGGTCGGGCCATCGGCAAGTTCCGCACCGCTCAGAAGGATTCCCATGATGGACCCCACCGTGTCGTCGGGCCGCGACGCGCCCTGGATCGGCGACGATCCGCGATTCACCGAACTGCGCGCCGCCTACCGCACGTTCGTGTTCCCGGTGACGGCGGCCTTCCTGCTCTGGTTCCTGGCGTACGTGCTCTGCTCGGCCTATGCCCGCGACCTCATGGCGACGAAGGTCGTCGGGAACGTCAACGTGGCCCTGGTCTTCGGACTGCTGCAGTTCGTCTCGACCTTCGGCATCGCCCTGGCCTACGGCCGGTTCGCCGCCCGGCGGCTGGACCCGCTGGCTGCGGCCCTGCGGAGCGTGGCGGTGTCCCACCCGACAGCCCCGGCCCCGGCCGACCACGGCGGCGACCAGGAACCGACGGAGAACCAGGCATGACACAGCACTATCCGCTCGCCGCGACGACGGCGCAGTCGGCATCGAACAAGGGCCTGACGATCGGCCTGTTCGTCGCCCTGGTGGCGGTGACCCTCGTCATCACCCTCTGGGCGCGGCGGAGCACCCGGGGCACCGGCGGCTTCTACACCGGCGGCGGCGAGTTCTCCGCGCTGCAGAACGGCATCGCGATCTCGGGCGACTACCTGTCCGCGGCCTCCTTCCTCGGCATCGCCGGGATCATCGCGCTCTCCGGGTACGACGGCTTCCTCTACTCGATCGGCTTCCTGGTCGCCTGGCTGGTCGCGCTGCTGCTGGTCGCCGAACTGCTGCGCAACACGGGGCGGTTCACCATGGCCGACGTGCTGGCCGCGCGGCTGCGCAGCGGGCCGATGCGCACCGCAGCGGGCGTGTCGACCATCGTGGTCTCGATCTTCTACCTGATCGCGCAGATGGTCGGCGCGGCGACGATCGTGGGGCAGCTGCTCGACGTGAAGGGCAGCGCCGCGCAGATCTGGACCATCGCCGGGGTCGGCGCCCTGATGATCGTCTACGTCGTGGTCGGCGGGATGAAGGGCACCACCTGGGTGCAGATCGTCAAGGCGGTGCTGCTGATCGCCGGCGCGGCGACGATGACCGTGTGGGTGCTGGCGAAGTACGGGTTCAACATCAGCCACCTGCTCGGGGACGCCGCGGCGGCGTCCAAGAAGGGCGACGCCTTCCTCCAGCCCGGCCTGAAGTACGGGGCGACCGACGGCTGGTCGAAGCTCGACCTGGTCAGCCTCGGCACCGCCCTGGTGCTGGGCACCGCGGCGCTGCCGCACGTGCTGGTCCGCTTCTACACCGTCCCGACCGGGCGTGACGCACGCAAGTCGGTGAACTGGTCGATCGGCATCATCGGGGTGTTCTACCTGATGACCCTGGTGCTCGGCTTCGGCGCGGCCGCGCTGGTCGGCACGGCGACGATCAAGGAGAAGGACCCCTCCGGCAACACCGCCGCCACCCTGCTGGCCGAGCACCTCGGCGGCGGCGCGGGCACCACCGGCGGCTCCCTGATGCTCGCCTTCATCGCGGCGGTCGCGTTCGCCACCATCCTGGCAGTCGTCGCCGGGCTCACCCTGACCTCCTCGTCGTCGTTCGCCCATGACCTGTACGCCAGTGTCATCCGCAAGGGCCGGGCCACGGAGCGGCAGGAGCTGGTCACGGCGAAGGTCGCCGCCGTGGTCATCGGCGCGGTCGCGGTCGCCCTGTCGATCTTCGCCAGGGACCTCAACGTGGCGTTCCTGGTGGCCCTGGCCTTCGCCATCGCGGCCTCGGCCAACCTGCCGGCGATCCTGCTGACCCTGTTCTGGCGGCGCTTCACCACCTTCGGCGCCAAGTGCGGCATCTACGCGGGCCTGGTCAGCGCGATCGGCCTGGTGCTGCTCTCCCCGATCTGCTGGGGCGGCGCGAGCAGTACGGTGCACGCCGTGAAGCTGACGGCCGCCCAGGCGAAGGACTGCGGGGTGCCGGCGGCCGGCAAGCAGGTCGGCAACGCCACGGCGCTGATCTCCTGCACCACCACCGCACCGATCCCGCTGCAGAATCCGGGCGTCATCTCGATCCCGATCGGGTTCGCGGCCGCGGTCCTCGGATCCCTGGCCGGCGGCCGCCGCCGTCGCGACGAGGAGTCGGACCCGCGCCGCTTCGAGGAGTTCGAGGTCCGCGCGCTCACCGGGGCGGGGCGGTAGCCCGTGGCACCGGGCTCCAACCTCGACGAGTTCCTCTCCGACCTCGCGCGCTACGCCGCCGCGGACGTCCTGACCGCCCAGCTCACCGCCGACACCCTGCGCAAGTACCTGCGGGCCGGACTGATCGTTCCCGACGACCTGTGCGCCGGCGACACCGACGGCTACGCGCAGCGTCTGCTGCATGCCGGACGGACGCACTCCGTGGTGGCCCTGACCTGGCTGCCCGGGCAGTCCACCCCGATCCACGACCACGTCGCCTGGTGCGTGTCGGGTGTGGTGGAGGGCGTCGAGGTGGACGAGGCGTACCGGCTGTGGCGGCTCCCCCGCTCCGGCCGCCGGGTGCTCGCGCCGGCCGGCCGGACCACCTGCTCTCCCGGCCGGGTGCAGCTCCTGGTGCCGCCGGACGAGGACATCCACCGGGTGTCGAACGGCGGCACCGGCCGCGCGGTCTCCCTGCACGTCTACGGCGCCGACATCTCGCTGAACGGGGACAGCTCGATCAACCGGGTCTTCGGGCAGGACGTCGTGGACGCCCCGCCGGACGGGGCCCGCCTGGTGAGCTGGCGGCGCCCGGACGACCTGGCCCCCTGACCGGCACCCCGCCCCCCCGGCGGGCTGCGGACTGACGGGCCGTCCGATGTGGACGACCCGTCAGCCGCGTCCCGGGCGGGCATGCCGCCGCCGCTTCACGCGGGGTGGCGGGCGCCGGGGATCTTCCACCAGAGGAGCCAGACGCCGGTGGAGACGATCAGCGCGTTCACGACGATCGGGCCCGGCATCGGGCTGTAGCCGTGCAGGCCCATCCACCCGATGGAGTCGACGTACATGACGACGTAGAACAGCGCCACGTCGAAAACGAGGAAGAGGGCCCACATCAGCCCCGGGTGGAGACGCGGCCGGGGTAGCGCGTGCACGAGCGAGATCACGGCCGTGGCGGCGATCACGCGCGAATAGTAGGAGGGCGGCAGGTAGGACAGGTCGTTCCACGGCAGCGCCAGGCCGACGGCCCAGAGCAGTGCCATGCTGCCGATGAAGCGCAGCAACCGGACGACGGCCGGGCTGGTCCCGGGCGTGCCGTCGGTGCCGTCGGTGCCGTCGGCGGTCGGTGCCACCGCCGGCGGGTAGGGCGGGGGCTGCTGGTGCGGCACCCGGGCGCCCTCGGCCGCCGGTACCTGGTGCGGGTGCGGGTGCGGGTGCGGGTGCGGACCGAGTACCGACCGCAGCGGTGCCGTGGGCGTCACCGGCGCCGGAGGGACAGGTGCCGGGTAGACCGGGGGCGGACCGAACCCGCCTGACCCGAACCCGCCTGACCCGAACCCGCCTGATCCGGACGTGTCGACCTGCGTCGGCGGGGCGACGAGCGGAGCCACCTCTCCCCGGGCCACCGACTCCAGCGCCGCGAGCGCCTGCTCGGCCGTCAGCCGCTGCGCCGGGTCCTTGGTGAGCAGCCCCGCGAGCACCGGCGCGAGCGCACCGGCCCGCCGGGTCGGGCGCGGGGGCTGGGTGACGACGGCGATGCAGAGCGCCGTGAACGACTCCGCGTGGAACGGCGCCTCGCCCTCCACCGCGGCGTAGAGCGTCGCACCGAGCGACCACAGGTCGTGGGCGGAGGTCGGCGGCCTGCCCTCCAGCTGCTCGGGGGCCATGTAGGCGGGGGTGCCGATGACGGCGCCGGTGCGGGTGAGCGCGGTGGTCGCGTCGGCCATGTGCGCGATGCCGAAGTCGGTGAGGATGACCCGCTCGTCCATCAACAGGACGTTGTCCGGCTTGAGATCGCGGTGGACGATCCCCGCCGCGTGCGCCTGCTGCAGTGCCTTGAGCATCGCGGCGCCGATCTCGGCCACCCGCCGGACCGGCAGGGCGCCCTCCCGGTCGAGCAGCGAGGCGAGGGAGGCCCCGGTCACGTACTCCATGACGATCACGGGCGCGCCCTCGTGCTCGACCACGTCGTGGACGGTGATGATGCCCGGATGGTTGAGCCGCGCGGCGGCGAGCGCCTCGCGCAGCGTGCGCCGCAGGAGTTGCTCGCGGTGGTCGTCGGCGACGCCCTCCGGCAGGAGTACCTCCTTCACGGCGACATCCCGACCGAGGGTCTCGTCCCGCCCCCGCCACACGCGGCCCATGCCGCCTTGCCCGATGAGGTCGTGGAGGCGGTACCGGCCCCCGACGACTGCCCCGCTCGTTGCTGTCACGGGCTCATACCTTAGTGCGGCGGCCCTGCCCCGGACACGCCCCGGTGCGGACCCGTCGGGAGGGGGCCCGCGCCGCGGGGGCTGCTCGGGCGGCCGACGGTGTCTGCCCCCCGCTCTCACCCGCCGACCAGGGTCCGCGGGTCGAAGGGCGTGCCGTCCCAGCCGTGGGCGGAGAAGCCGCGCCCCCCGGACAGGTACAGGGTGAGGGCGGCGTGGGAGGTCGGGAACATCGGCAGCGGCAACGTGTCGGCCGGGGACCAGGTGACGGCGAGGTGCTTGTCCGGCTCGGTGTTCGTCAGCTCGCCGCGCCAGGCGGTGGCGAGGAACACCGACAGCAGGAACGGGCCCTTGCCGTCCCAGCCGGTACGGACCTGGACCGTGTGCACGAGCCGCAGGGCTTCCGGGTCGACGATCAACCCGGTCTCTTCCCGCAGTTCACGGGCGGCGGCCTCGTCCAGGCGCTCGCCGACCTCGACCTTGCCGCCAGGGATCGTCCACGCCGGGGTCGTGCTCCAACGGTTCGCGGCGTAGTGGATCGTCGCGATCCGGCCCCGGTCCCGGTCATGGGCGATCACGGCCACGGCCTGGCGAAGGCTTTCCACAGTGCTACCTCCAAGACGGTTGAGCGAACAGGGATTTCAGACGGTCGGGGGGCCGGCCGCGCCGCGCAGCAGCCGGTCGGCGTCGTCGGGGAGGGCGGCGCGGTCATGACGGCCAGCCGACGGTGGACAACGGGTTGCCGCGGGTGACCTCGGCGAGGGCGTGCGCGGTGTACGGCACGATGTCGGCCGGCAGCCGGTCGAGCGGCCACCACCGCAGTTCCTCGCACTTGTGCGGCTCCGCGTTGCGCACCTGCCCGCCGTAGCGGGCGGGGCGGAAGAAGAGCTGGAGGCGGCTGCGCCCGTCGTCGGCGTCGAGGTGGTGCAGCGTGTGGACGAGTTCGAGGTCGTCCTCGGCGATGGTGATGCCGAGTTCCTCCTCGGCTTCGCGGGTCATGGAGCGGGTGACGTGCTCGCCGCGCTCCATGTGCCCGGCCGGGAGGTGCCAGAGGCCGTTGGCGTAGCTGGTGTTGCGGCGCCGGCCGAGCAGGACCGCGCCGTCGTCGGCCAGGACGAGGTGGACGCCGACGACCAGCGTCAGCGGGTCCGTCCCGGGCGCGCGGCCGGTGTGGTCGAGGTGGGTCACGAGGTCCTCCCGGTGGATTGGCCGTTCGCCGCGATGAGCAGCGGCAGGTAGTGGTGCATGTAAGGCGGGACCTTGAGGTCGAGTACCTCGTCGAAGGGGACCATGCGCACGGCCAGGCCCTCGTCACCGAGCCGCAGGTCGCTCTCGGGGCCGTGCCAGACGGCGTATCCTCCAGACGCGGAGCGGTGCGCGGGCGTGCGGAAGCACCGGATTCGGCCGACGAGAAAGCGCAAGCTGGGTTGTCTCAGGCCGAGTTGACAGAGTTGTTACGGGCGGGTGGCGTCCGATGATGCTGCTGTTCGAATGCGGTGTTCAAGTGGATTACCTCCGGGCGATCCCGGGGCGAACAGGGACACTTCGAGCACCTCCCGGGCGCGGTCCAGCGTGTCCTCCAGCTGGTCGATCACGGGGCGGAGGGCGGCGGAGCCCAGTGCGCAGGCGGCGAGCGCCTGTTCGAGCGCGGCTCCCGGCCGGGTTCGATGCGGTCGCGGACGCCATGGTGGGGGAGGAGGTCGCGCAGCGAAGAGCCGCCGCCGGATTCACCCGTTCGGCTGGTCACGTACACGAGCAGGTTTCGGGCCGCGGACGGGGTCCTGATCCTGGGGTCGGACCGCCGGATGTCCGGCGAGCCGGTCGGCTGCTTCTTCCGGCGGCCCTTCCACGTCCGAGTCGCCGCCCTCGATGGCTACCGGCCGGCCCCCGCGTCGCGGTCCTCGATGAAGTGCTTGAAGCGGCGCAGGTCGCCGCGTACCTGGACGCCGAGCACGCCCAGCTTGTCGGCGGCCTTCTCGGCCAGGCCGGTGGGCTGGAAGACCATGGTCATCCTCACCCGGGTGCGGGCTGCGCCGAGCGGCTCGAAGTCGACCGTGCCGGTGTGCTTCACGCTCTCGCCGGTGGTGCGCCAGGCGACCCGCTCATCGGGCACCCGCTCGACGACCTCGGTCTCGAACTCCCGGGACAGCCCGGCGATCCTGGTCCGCCAGTGGGCACGGCGGTCGTCCAACTGCCTGACCTCCTCCACGCCGTCCATGAACTTCGGGAAGTCCCCGAAGGTCGCCCACTGGTCGTAGACGACGCGGACGGGCACGTCCACGTCGATCGACTCCACCACCGTGCTCATCGCTCACCTCTCCACGCTGTCCTGTCGGCCGATCCGCCGCGCGGCCGCCGGGAGGGAGGTTCGCGGACGGCGCCCCTGTCAGTCTGGGCCGTGCGCCGGGCGTCGGCGACCGGTCGGTCGGGGTTCCCGGGGGCTCGGCGCCGCCGCCGGGCGGTCGACGGCGGGTCCGCCCGGGTGACCGGCCCGGTGGCAGGGGCGAGGGGCCCGGCGTGTCAGCCGGGCCGACCGTGACCGCTCTGCCAGCGTGTTCCGCGGCCCGGTGGCGGACGAGCCGCACACCGGCACAGTGATCCGACCCGAGGAGCCCCGCTTGCCTCACCGGTTGCCCCTTCCCCGGCTGACGGCCGTCGTCGTGGCCCTGCTCCTCGGGCTCTCCGCCTGTTCCAGTTCCGGCACCGGCTCCGGCTCGGGAGTGCGCCCGGCCGACTCGCACGGCAGTTCCCCGCCCGCCGACGAGGTGGCCGCGGGCGGTCCGCTGGTCGGCGACCCCACCCTCGTCTCCGGCGAACAGTCCTGCGCGGCCGCGGAGGGCAACGCTCCGTGGTACCCCACCATCGCCGCCTTCGAGGTCCACGACTCGAACCGGACACACCGCTACGCGTGCGCGCACTTCGCGGGCGCCCCGTCGAACAACCAGGTCTACGCCTACAGTTCGCAGCAGGTCTACGCCACGCCGTACAACATCGTGGACCGCGGCCCCGACGAGCTCTACGTCTACGGCGGTGGCTACGGCGACGACCCGGCCGCCTCCGGCTCGTTCGTCTCGCGGGTGGAACCCGGAACCTTCAACGAGGTCTGGCGGCAGGTGCTCATCAACACCCACGCGACCGACGAATGGGACTACCCAGGCGTCCTGAACGTCCTGTCGGACGGCAGCCTGGTGGTCATCTACGGCTACCACATCGCCCGGATCGACCCGCAGACCGGCAAGGTCCTCGCCCGGACCACCCTTCCCACCGGCCAGTCGGCCCCGCGCGACACCGCGTACAACGGCTACGACGCGCTCTCCGACGGGACCATCGTCGCCAAGACCGTCAACCGGCAACCCGGGTGCACGGAGCAGGGTTTCAGCGCCTTCCTCAACTGCCCCGACCCGACGGCCGTACCGCCCTCGATCATGGTGGCGATCGACCCGAAGAGCCTCCAGGTGATCTCCCAGGTCACGCTGCCCGAGATGATGGGCGGCCGCATCACCACCTCGACGCTCAACGACACGCAGGAGATCTACCTGCCCGGAGCCACCGAGCTCTACCGCTACACCTACCAGAACAGCGCCTTCGCCCCCGACCCCTCGTGGGGGCCGGTGCCCTACCTCAAGGACGGGCAGACGGCCGCGTCCGCCATGGCCGTCATCAACGATTACGTCGTCGCGATGACCAACGGCGGGAAGCCGACCCCGACCCCGATGAGCGTCGTCGCCGTCTCCCAGAGCGACTCCACCAAGGTGGCGAACGTCCAGCCCTTCGCCGACAGCGGCAGCAAGAACAGCTTCATCCCGTCGATGGTCTCGGTCGACCCCGAGAACAACCGCGTCTACGCGATGGACGCCGGGGCGGGCAAGCTGGCCGGGATCGACCTGACGAACGGCACGCTGTCGGTGGCGTGGACGCAGGACCAGACGACGCTCAGCTTCACGACCCTCATCGGCCCCATGGACCAGCGCGTCCTGATCGGGACCGACATCCCGGTGAAGTTCTTCCAGGGCCTCAAGAAGTACACCACCGAACAGGTCGTGTGGCGCAGGGCCCAGGACGGCACCGAACTCGCCCGGTCCAGCCAACTGCCCAAGATGACCCAGGGAATCCTGGTCACACCCGGCTACGCCGCACTCCAGTACTTCCTCACCGCGGACGGCCACGTCACCGGCCTCCAGGTCGCGCCGAAGCCCGCGTCCCTGTCTCCTTCACCCGCCGCTCCGGGCAGCCCCACGAAGTCCACGTCCCCGGCGTCCCCTGCGTCTCCTGCGTCCTCCGGCTCGCCAGGCCCGTCCGGCACCGCCACGGTGACCCCGTCCTGAACCTGTTCACTCCCGCCCGTCGCCCTGAACGACCGAGGAGCCCGAGCGCACCCGCTCGGACTCCTCGGTACCGGCGAACCGGCCCCGGGCTGGAGGCCCGAAACCCCGGGTGTGAAGCGCGGGGTCAGACGGCGGCCCACCCGGTCCAGTTGCCGTTGGTGTCACGGACGCGGCTCCAGATGCGGCCGTCGGTGCCCTTCGCGCCGACCTCGAAGTTGCCGAAGCCCATGTCCGTGGCGAGGATGCCGACCGGGCCCGCCAGGACACCGCCGAGGGAGAGCCAGCCGCTCTTCTTGCCGGACTTGTCGACGGTCCAACGCGTCCACACGGCGTGGTCGGTGCCGATGACGAACACCTCCTGGCGGCCGTCACGGAAGTAGTACGTCGCGGTGCCGGCGCCGTACTCGTCACCGCAGAGGTAGTTGCCGCCCCACACCGGGCTGCTGCACACGCCCAGGCTGCTGCCGACCGTACCGGTGCCCGCGCCGGAGGCGCCCGAGCCCGCCGCACCGGCGGGCGCCGCGCCGACGGACAGCGCGGCGAGCGCGGCCACGGAGGCGGCAACGGCCTTGATGAGCTTCATGATTGCTCCCGAGGAGAGACGTGCAGACCGATCGGGACCGAGCCAACAGGCCGGTCCCTCACCAGTGCTGACGGGGGCACACCCGGAACGGGTTCAACCGGCTTGCCGACGGTCGCTGCGCGCCTTGTCCGGATCGGCGGCGGGCCCTGAGCGGGCTGTGGGGGCAGCCACCCGACATATCGGACCGCCCCAGAATTGAGACGTCTCAGTTTCCCCCTGAGACAGGCATCCGATCACCGTCGGCACCCCGCGCTGGGACACCCGGCGACACGTGGTGAGACGGCGTGAGACGGCGTGAGACGACGTGAGACGGATCCGGGCCACCGGGAATCCAGCAGAGCCTCGGGCCGTCGATCGGTAGGCTCCGAACCAGCGGTGGCCGTGATCAAGGTCCCGCACATCCGAAGTGACGCCGTGCCAGGGGCGAGCTGCGCTCCCGTCCGGTCGTGCCGCGCCCTTTCCTCGCGCGGCTCGTGGCGTCGTACCGGAACCAGGAACCGTCCGGAACGTCGAGGGCTACCGGCTACCGCTACCCGCAGGTGCCCGGCTGCGCCCCGGCTGAACAGGAGGAAGTCGATGAGCATGGTGGCAAGGATCGGCAAGGGGGCCGTGGCGCTGGCGATGGCCGGTGCATCGGTGCTGGGTGTGACGGGCAGCGCGAGTGCGGCCCCCGGTGCGTCCTACATCGGACCCGGCTACGCCACCTCCGGCGCCGGTGTGTGGTGCGTGCAGCACAGCATCAACTACTTCCTCGCCAACAACGGATCGGCGTACCGCGCGAGCGCCCCGTACTGGTCGCTCGACGAGGACAGCCAGTGGGGTCCGAAGACCGAGGCCGAGGTCCGCTGGTTCCAGGCGCACTGGGGCTACGACCAGGACGGCATCGTCGGACCGACCACGGGCTTCCAGATCCTGGTCTACGGGGAGCCGAAGTTCAGCGGGACCCCGTGGAACGGCCCCGGCTACTGCTACTGGCAGGTGCCCAGCGACCACATGTACGGCGCGTAGCACGAACAGTCCGTCCCCCTGCCCAAACCCCTGTCGAAAGGAATCACCGTGATCAAGAAGTCGATCGGCCGAGGCCTGGTCGCAGCCGTCGCCCTCACGCTCTCCACCGCCGCACTGGCCGGTACCGCGCAGGCGTCGACCACGGCCCCCTACCTCGGTTACAACCACACCACCTCGGGCACCGGGGTGTGGTGCGTGCAGCACCTGGTCAACGACTACCTGCGGCTGAGCGGTGAGGCGACCATCAGCGAGGACAGCCAGTGGGGCCCGCAGACCGACGCCGCCGTGCGGAACTTCCAGCAGGCCGTCCTCGGCAGCAGCCAGGCGGACGGCGTCGTCGGCCCGCGGACGGGCAGCAAGCTGATGAACGTCGACTGGACCGACCCGTACGCCGGGCCCAACGGCTCTTGCCTGCCGTTCATCCCGACCACCAGCTGATCCGCAGCCGGCCGCGCGAAGGCCGGAAGAGGCCCCGTTCCGCCGAGCCCGGCGGACGGATACCCACAAGGAAGAGGAAGATCATGCACAACGCACTCAAGAAGCTGGCGGCGACCGCCGCCGTCGGCGTGTCCACGCTCGCCATGTCGCTGGTCGGCGCCACGGGCGCGCACGCCGACTCCCAGGACGGCTGCCCCTACCCGTACGTGTGCATCTACGCCGGTCCCTCCAGCAGCACGATCGTGGCCCAGTTCCGGGACATCACCAGCTACTACCAGAGCACCTACCACGGCCCGGGCTTCAGCGTCGTCAACACCCGGAACCAGGACACGGTGTGGCTTCGCATCAACTACGGCGGCAGCGACGACTACGAGTGCCTCAGCAACGCGAGCCACGACCAGAACAGCATCGGATCGATCGGAACCCTCACCGGCATCATGATCAGCTCCAACACCAGCTGCTGATACCCGCCCTCGGCAGAACGGATGTGACGGCATGAGAACAGGCGCAACAGCAGCACGGATCGCCGCCGGTCTGGCGTTGTCGCTGTCGGTGGTCATCGGCCTCGGCGGAACGGCCCAGGCGTCCCCGACCGCCCCCTACCTTCGGACGGGGTCGTCCGGACAGGCAGTCAAGTGCGTCCAGGCGTTCCTCAACCTCGCCGGACTCGGACACAGGATCGCCGTGGACGGCGACTTCGGGCCGGACACGAAGAGCATGGTCGAGGACTTCCAGCGCGCGGACGGCCTGCCGATCGACGGCATCGTCGGACCCCGAACGGGCACCGAGTTGTGGAACTACTACAACGCGTACGTCTTCCCGCATGTCATGGACTACTGCTACGACTACATCCCGACGCAGTCGTAAGGCGGGCCACCCCGCTCCTGCCACGACGGCACCGCCCGGCAAGGGCGGTGCCGTCGGCATCCCGGGCGCGACACACGCCTGGAAGCTGCCATGTTCCGCATCAAGGGGATGGACTTCGCTCTGAGCGAGCTCGAAGGAGCCTCTGTCCGGTACACGTTCGTCTGGGTGAGCCGCTCGGTGGAGGACACAGAGGCGGCTCTCGACACCCTGCTCGGTGCTCTCGGCATCGACCGCGAGGCGTTGGCGTTCCGTGGCGGCCCGGAGTCCGGTTGGGAGTACTGCAACGGCTGGCGTGGGTAGGACGCGATGCCCGAGTGCTGGGCCGCCTGCTCACGGATGGCGTCACCTCCGGGCAGGGGACGGTTGCTTGGAGCCGACTCTGACGGATGAGCGGTTGGATGCCCATGTCACCGCCTGATGGATGTGCTGGGCTGAGCCGAGGCGGTCCGTGACGCACCCCCGGACCGCCTCAGCTCAGCGCTCACCGCTCAACCGTGTGGGGCCCGGCGCCGAGGTCTACCTCGCCTTCCGACGCGAGCTGGAGCGGTCCTTCGCCACCACCCGGCTCCGTCGAGGACTACGCCGCGCGGCTCGGCTACTCCCCTCGCACCCTGACCCGAGCCTGCCTGGCCGCCACCGGCCGCAGCGCGAAGCAACTCGCCGATGCCCGCGTGGTCCTGCAAGCGCAGCGGTTGCTCGCCCACACGGACCTGCCGGTGGCCGCGATCGGTCGCACGCTCGGCTTCACCCAGGTCACCGACTTCGGCAGGTTCTTCGCCCGCGAGACCGGCCGCACTCCTGGCGACTTCCGCAGCGCCCAGCGGTGAGCAGGCCCGAAGGGTCCAGAAGTCCCCGGGCACGTAGGAGCCGAGCGAGCTGATGTGCCCTGCTCGGAGGAGCGGGCAGGCCCCGCCCCTCCAAGGAGGTTGCTACTTCACCGACCCGGCGGTGAGCAGAGGGCGGACGTGCCGGCCTGGAGGACCCGGACGGCGCCGTCGGCGCCCACCTGCCACCAGCTCTGGTCCGGCGTGCTCCGTCGTGACCAGCCGTGATCCGTCGGGTCACAACTCCTGTCACACGGGCAAGACTTCGACGCCCTGGTCGGCGAACCGCCCGACCAGGGCCCTCGGCGCGTTCCGGCCCGTCACCGGCACGGCGATGTCTCCCTGCTCGCAGCCTGCAACTCCTCTGCTCACTCTTGCGCACTAATGCTCACAAAGCTATAAATCAATCAGCTTCAATCATTTGCATGCCGCGAAGCACTGCCCACCGCTGCAGGAGGACACCGTGACCCACGTCGCCGACGAGATAGCCAGTCAGCCCGCGCACTGGCGGCGCGCTCTGGAACTCGCTCCGCCCGGACTGCCCGAGCCCGGTGAGCGCGTGGCCGTCCTGGGGTGCGGGACGTCCCTGTACATCGCCCAGGCCTACGCCGCGCTGCGGGAGGGCTCGGGCCAGGGCGAGACCGAGGCCTTCGCCGCCTCCGAGTTCCCCGTCGGCCGCCGCTACGACCGCGTCCTGGCCATCAGCCGCTCCGGCACCACGACCGAAGTGCTCGCCGCCCTCTCCCGGGCCGTCGGTACTCCGACGACGGCCGTCACCGGCGCCCCGGCCACGCCGATCAGCGACGTCGCCACCACGGTCATCGACCTGGAGTTCGCCGACGAGAAGTCCGTCGTGCAGACCCGGTTCGCCACCACGGCGCTGGTCCTGCTGCGCGCACACCTCGGGCTCGTCCCGGCCGATCTGCCCGAGCAGGCCGAGCGTGCCCTGCTCGCCCCGCTGCCCGAAGGCGCCACCGGAGCACGCCAGTTCACCTTTCTCGGCACCGGCTGGACGGTCGGCCTGGCCAACGAGGCCGCGCTCAAGCTCCGCGAGGCCGCCGGCTCGTGGACCGAGTCCTACCCGGCCATGGAGTACCGGCACGGCCCGATCAGCATCACCGGGCCCGACAGCGTCGTGTGGTTCTTCGGCGAGCCGCCGGCCGGCCTGCTGGAGCAGGTGACCGCCACCGGTGCCACCGCCTCGGTCTCGCCCCTGGACCCGCTCGCCGACCTGGTCCGCGCCCAGCGCCTCGCCGTCGAACTCGCCACCGGTCGCGGCCTGGACCCCGACCGGCCGCGCAACCTGACCCGCTCGATCATCCTGGCCACCTCATGACGAAGCGGAGCGAAGACCCGCAGGCCGCGGTCGGGCGGAGCGGGGGCACCAAGCGCGCGGTCGGGCAAGAGCGGACGGGCGGTGCGGCATGACGGTCATCGCACTCGATGTCGGCGGGACCCAGATCAAGGCCGGTGTGGTGGCCGAGGACGGCTCCCTGGTCCACAGCGAGCGCTGGTTCACCCGGGCCGACCGCGGCCCGGACGCCGTCCTCGACACGGTCCTGACCTGTGCCGCCGACCTCGCCGGGCGGTACGCGCCGAGGGCGGCGGGCATCGCCGTGCCGGGCATCGTCGACGAGGCGTCCGGAACGTCCGTGTTCGCCGCCAATCTCGGCTGGCGACGGGTGCCCGTTCGGGACTGGCTGGCGGAAGCGCTCGGACTCCCGGTCGCCTTCGGGCACGACGTCCGCGCCGGTGGGCTCGCCGAGGCCCGCCTCGGAGCGGGCCGGGGCTGCCGCTCCTTCCTGTTCGTCCCGGTCGGGACCGGTATCGCCTCGGCGATCGTGCTCGACGGAAAGGCCCTGACCGGCAGCCACGGCTACGCCGGGGAGCTCGGGCACCTGACGGTGCGGCCCGCGGGGGAGCCGTGCCCGTGCGGCAGCCGCGGCTGCCTGGAGACCGTCGCGTCGGCCTCGGCCATCGCCCGCCGCTACCGCGACGTCACCGGGGCGGCCGACGTCGGCGCCAAGGCCGTCAGCGCCAAGGACGTCCGGGAGCGCGCCGCATCCGGTGACGTGGTGGCCGCCGAGGTGTGGCGCGAGGCGATCGACGCACTCGCCGACGGCCTGAGCGCCGCGATCACCCTCCTCGACCCCGAGCGCATCGTCATCGGAGGCGGCTTGGCCGGGGCCGGAGCCGCGTACTTCGACCCGCTGCGGGCTGCCCTGGCCGAACGCCTGTCCTTCCAGAAAGCGCCCCGGATCGTCCCGGCGGAACTCGGGCACCAGGCCGGCTGCCTGGGAGCCGCCCTGCTCGCCCAGGACCTCCCCCCGGCCGGCCGGCCCGCGACACCTGTACGGCGTCGCTCGCCGGTGCCGCGTCAGACGAGGCGGGGGGCCGACGGATGATCCTGACCGTCACGCTCAACGCCGCACTCGACGTCACCTACCGGCTCGGCCGGCTCCGCCCGCACGCGAGCAACCGGGTGCGGGAGACGGCCGCGCGGGCCGGCGGCAAGGGCATCAACGTGTCCCGGGTCCTGCACACGCTCGGCCACGACACCGTCGTCACCGGCCTGGCCGGCGGACCCACCGGCGAGGCCCTGCGGCGCGACCTCGCCCAGGCCGGGATCACCGATCGGCTGGTCCCGATCGCGGGCGAGACCCGTCGCACGGTGGCCGTCGTCGACGAGGACCTCGGCGACACCACCATCCTGCTGGAGCCCGGACCGGTCGTCACCGCGGCCGAGTGGGCGCTCTTCCTCGACCGGTACGGCGAACTTGTCTCCCGGGCCGAGGCCGTCGTGCTCTCCGGCAGCCTGCCCGGAGGCATGCCCGCCGATGCCTACGCCGCCCTGATCCGGCTGGCCCGGGCCCACCGCGTGCCCGCCGTCCTCGACGCGGCCGGCGAGGCCCTGCGCGCCGGACTCGCCGAGGAACCCGCCGTCGTCAAGCCCAACGCCCACGAACTCGCCGAGGCCAGCGGCACCGGCGACCCCCGCGCGGGTGCCGAGGCGCTGCGCGCTGCGGGCGCCCGGGCCGTGGTCGCCTCCCTCGGTCCGGCCGGCCTCATCGCCTGCACCCTGCAAGGGAGTTGGGCCGCCCGCCCGCCGGAGGCGATCGCCGGCAACCCCGCCGGCGCGGGTGACGCGGCGGTGGCGGCGCTCGCCCTGGGCCTGGTCGCCGGGACGCCGTGGCCCGAGCGGCTCACCCGGGCCGTGGCGCTGTCCGCCGCCGCCGTCGCCGCGCCACTGGCCGGCGACTTCGACCCCGCCGTCCACCGCCGCCTGCTCGGCCAGGCGACCACAGAGCCCCTCCCCGCACGCACAGGAGAATCCCCATGCCGCTGACCGGTACCGGCCGGATCGTCACTGCTGCCGCCAAGGACGGGCGCGGCGTCGGCGCGTTCAACGTCATCCAGCTCGAACACGCCCAGGCCATCGTCGCCGGCGCCGAGGCCGCCGGGGCGCCGGTGGTCCTCCAGCTCAGCGAGAACGCCGTCCGCTACCACGGCGGACTCGGCCCGATCGCCACCGCCGTCCTCGCCGTCGCCGAGGCGGCCGGGGTGCCGGTCGCCGTCCACCTGGACCACGCCACCTCCGCCGACCTCATCCACCACGCCGTCGAACTCGGCTTCTCCTCGGTCATGTTCGACGCCTCCGTGCTGCCCTACGAGGAGAACGTCCGGGCCACCGCCGACGTGGTCGCCCACTGCCACGCCGCCGGGGTGTGGGTGGAGGCCGAACTCGGCGAGGTCGGCGGCAAGGACGGCGTGCACGCCCCCGGCGTCCGCACCGACCCGGCCGAGGGCGCCGCCTTCACCGCCGCCACCGGCGTCGACGCCCTCGCCGTCGCCGTCGGCACCTCGCACGCGATGCTCACCCGCGACGCGGCGCTCGACTTCGACCTGATCAGCGCCCTGCGCGCCGCCGTTCCCGTCCCGCTGGTCCTGCACGGCTCCTCCGGTGTCGCCGATGAGCACCTCACCGCCGCCGTGGAACACGGCATGACCAAGGTCAACATCGCCACCCACCTCAACCGGGTCTTCACCACCGCCGTCCGCGAGGCGCTCGCCGGCGACCCGCGCCTCGTCGACACCCGCCGCTACCTCGGTGCCGGACGCTCCGCCGTGGCCGCGGAGGTCACCCGCCTGCTCGGGGTGCTCAAGGCGGCCCGCCGAGGCGGCTCGGTGCAGACGTTCTGACGCGCCGTCAGACGCACCGCACATCCACGCCCTGGCCGCCGAGCTGCTCGACCAGCTCGTCCGGAGCGCCCTTGTCGGTGACCAGGACCGCGATCTCGCCGATGGCGCAGACCTGGGCGAAGGCCCGCTGGCCGAGCTTGGTGGAGTCGGCGACCACGATCACCTTCTCCGCCCGCTCGGCCATCGCCCGATTGGCGCTGGCCTCGCCCTCGTCGTGGGCGGTGGCACCGTACTTCGGGTCGAGCGCGTTCACACCGAGGATCGCGTAGTCCAGCGAGAGCCCCCGGAGCAGCGTGGTGGCCAGCGGCCCGGTCAGCTCGTAGGAGTTGGACCGGGCCACGCCTCCGGTCACCACGGTCTTCACGTAGGGCCGGACCGCCAGCTCATGGGCGATGTTGATGGCGTTGGTGACAACGGTCAGCGCCGTGCCGTGCGCGTGGTCGGCGAGGTCGGCCCGGGTGGCCAGCTCGCGGGCGACCTCCGTCGTCGTGGTGCCGCCGTTCAGGCCGACCACCGACCCGGGCCGGACCAGGCCGGCAGCCGCACGCGCGATCCGGTGCTTCTCGTCCGCCTGGCGCGCGGTCTTGTACCGCAGGGGCAGGTCGTACGCGACCTCGCTCAGCACCGCGCCGCCGCGCATACGGGTGAGCAGCTGCTGGCGGGCCAGCTCCTCCATGTCACGGCGGACCGTGGCCAGGGACACGTCCAGCAGCTCAGCGGCCTCCGCGACCTCGATCCGGCCCTGCTCGCCCAGGATCTCCAGCAGCCGCGTCCACCGCTCGTGCGTCCCCATCGTCACTCCTCCACATCGTGCCGACGGCGAGCGTATCGCGACCGGACATCGATGATCACGCGCGGACTTTTTGCGCACATGGGATCGGATAGGCCCCCTGCGGAGCACCTTCGAGCACAAACCCCGTGGCTGTTGCGCGCACGCTCTGCGCCCCCGGCATGCTCTGCGCCCCTGCTGTGACCCGCCCCTGCGCCGACGGCACGGCTGCGCCGACGGCCCGTTCTCGCCGGGAGGTTGGGCGTCGGTTGGGCGTCCGCGTGCTTGTGGCGAGGTGGATCCGGCGTGCGGTGTCGAGGGCGTTCTCGGGGATGCCGCTGGGACTGCCGACGGGCAGGAGGGCGTCTGATCGAGGGCGGGCTGGCTCGTCCCGGGCCCGCCTTGTCCCGGCCGCGCCCGGGACGGCGGGGGATGTGGCCTCAGCGGTCAGGCGTCGGGCCGTGCTTCGAGGAATGCGAGGGCCCTGGCCACGAACTCGTCGTGGAACTGGAAGATTCCGCCGTGCCCGGCGTCCGGGTAGAGGGGGACGAGTTCGCCCCGGGGCAGCCGTGCGGCGAGGTCGAGGGTGTTCTCGCTCGGCACCATCCGGTCGCTCTCGCCGTTGGCCACCAGGACTGGCTGGCGGATGCGGGACAGGTCGGCCGGCGGCTGGAGGCCCCACCGGTGGATGGCCTTCAGCTGGGCGCGGAACGACCTCAGCGAGATGGCTTTGTCGCGGCGGTCCGTGCGCTCCTTCAGCCGTTCGAGGAAGGCGCGTGCTTCGCGTCGTCCGTGTTCGGTGTCGGTGAAGAAGAGGAACTGCTTGGGGTCCTTGCGGGTCAGGAAGCCTTTCAGGATGTCCCGGAGGGTGAGTGCGGTGACCTTGTCGATGCCGGGGCCTCCGGCGGGGCCGGTGCCCGCGAGGATGACCTTGCGCACCAGCTGCGGTTCCTCGGCTGCGATGACCTGGGCGATGAAGCCGCCCATCGACAGGCCGAGCAGGTCGACGTGCTCGAAGCCCAGGGTACGGATGAACAGCACCGCGTCGCGGGCCATCGCTTCGATGGTGTCGGGGGTGGAACCGCCCGACGCTCCGACTCCGCGGTTGTCGAAGGTGATCACCCGGCGCCGGGCGGCGAGTCCGTCGATGACGCGGGGGTCCCAGTTGTCCAGGACTGCGCTCAGGTGGTGGAGCAGGATCAGCGGTACGCCGTCTCCTTCCGGGCCGAGTTGCCGGTAGGCGAAGTCGACGCCGCGCACGGACACCGAACGGGTCGGCACGTCCTTGTACGACGACGGGGCGGGCGTGGGGGCGGGGGAACTGCGCGGTGCGCTCATGATCGGTTCCTGGGGTGCGGAAGGGAGGGGTGGTGGGAGGCGGGATCCTCTCGCTGCCCGGGCTGTCGGTAGTGGGGCGGGGGCCGGCCCTCACGCCATCGCGATGACGACCTTGCCGGCCTTGGCGCGGCCCTGCTCGGCGTACTCCATGGCTTCGCGGGTCTGCTCGAAGGGGAAGACACGGTCGACGACGGGGCGGAGCTCTCCGGCGTCGATGAGCCGGGTGAGTTCGCGCAGCTGGTCGCCGCCGGCCTTCATGAACAGGAAGGAGTAGGTCACGCCCTGGCGCTTGGCGTGGCGTCGGGTCTTGAAGCTCAGCACGTTCATCGCCTGCCGCAGGACCGGGTTCGCGCCGAGCTCGCGGGCGAAGTCCGCGTCGGGGGGCCCGGCGATGCTGATGACCTTGCCGCCGGGCTTGAGGACCCGCAGCGACTTGTCCAGGGTCTTGCCGCCGAGGGTGTCCAGGACGACGTCGTAGCCGTCCAGGAGCTCCTCGAAGTCCTGGGTGCGGTAGTCGATGACGACGTCCGCTCCGAGTTCCTTGACCAGGGCGGAGTTGGCCGCGCTCGCGGTGGTGGCCACGTGTGCGCCCAAGTGCCTGGCCAGTTGGAGGGCGGCGGTGCCCACTCCGCCGGAGCCTGCGTGGATCAGGACTTTCTGGCCCGGCTGGACCTGTGCCCTCTCGACCAGCGCCTGCCATGAGGTGAGGGCTACCAGGGGAAGGGAGGCGGCCTCGGCCATGGTGAGGGTGGCAGGCTTGTGGGCCAGGTCGTTCTGGTGGACGGCGATGAGTTCGGCGAAGGTGCCGATGCGGTCCTTGTCGGGCCGGGCGTAGACCTCGTCACCCACCGCGAACCGGGTGACGGCCGAGCCGACCTGGACCACCACTCCGGCGAGGTCGTTGCCCAGCACGAGTGGGAGGCGGTACGGGAGGATCCGCCTGAAGGCACCGTCGCGGATCTTGAAGTCCAGAGGGTTGACGCTCGCCGCGTGGATCTCGACCAGCACGTCGTCGGCGCCCGGCTCCGGATCGGGCAGCTCCGCGGCGCGCACCGCGGACTGGTCACCGTACTTCTCGATCGCGTAGGCCTTCATCGCTGTCTCCCTGTCTCGTCCGCACAGGGACGGGATCTCCGCTCGCTTCGGGCTGCCCCGGTACGAGGTACTTTCTGGTATCGACTGCTGGTTCGTGACGCCCCACGCCGATGCGGGTGGGTGCGCCTCACGCGGCGTTCGGCGATACGGCCAGGCTCCGCTTCACGTGCCGGGTGGTCTCGTCGGCGAGGATCTCGGGCAGTCCCCGCTCGATGCCGGCCAGGGCCTGGGCGGCGACCTCGGCGGGGTCGGCCTTCTGGTCGGCGGGAACGCTCGCGGCCATGCCCGTGTCCATGTATCCGACGTGCAGCGCCGAGACGGCGATGCCCCGGGGCGCCAGTTCCTCCCGGGCCGCGCCGGTCAGCGCCCAGGCCGCGGCCTTCGCCGCGGCGTAGGCGCCGAGGTCGGCCGGGTGCAGCCAGGACAGGACCGACAGCACGTTGAGCACGGCGCCGCCGCCGTTGGCCTCGATGACCGGGGCGAAAGCCCGCGTCACGGCGAGCGGGCCGAAGAAGTTCACCTCCATCTCCAGGCGCACCATGTCCGGGCTGCCGTTCATCAGGGGCGTTCCGGTGGAGATGCCCGCGTTGTTGACCAGCAGCGTCGCGCCGGAGGCGGTACGAGCCGCCGCCCGGATCGACTCCGCGTCCGTCACGTCGAGCCGCAGCGGGATGACGCCCGGAAGGTCCACCGTTTCGGGGCGACGGGCCGCCGCGTACACCTTGGCCCCGCGTTCCACGAGCTGGTCGGCCAGATGCCGCCCGAGCCCCCGGTTGGCGCCGGTGACCACTGCTACCGCGTCCTTCAGTTCCATGCCCACTCCCAGCGCCACGGCCGCCTTCAGGCGACCGCACCAATTAGATTACGACTACAATCTAAGCACTGGTCTAAGATAGATGCCAGTCGACATCCAATCGGGAGGTGGCCGATGGGCCGCGTATCACAGGCGCAGGCGGAGGAGAACCGCCGGCGGGTCGTGGAAACCGCCTCCCGCCTGTTCCGGGAACAGGGGACCCACGTCAGCGTCGCCGACCTCATGAAGGCGGCCGGTCTGACCCACGGCGGCTTCTACAAGCAGTTCGCCTCCAAGGAGGCACTCATCGACGAGGCCACCGCCCACGCGTTCGGCGAACTCGCCCAGCACCACAAGGACGGGCTCGATCAGTACGCCGGGCAGCGCGACGCCGCCCAGCGGGCGCTGATCGACGCCTACCTCTCCGCCGAGCACCGCGACAGCGCGGCAGACGGGTGCCCCGCCGCCGCACTCGCCACCGACATGGCCCGCGACGGCGGACAGAGCGAGGCCCGCCGCGTCTACACCCAGGGAGTGGGCGACTTCGCCGACTGGCTCGACACCAAGGACCAGGACGGCATCACCCGGCTGTGCACCATGCTCGGCGCCCTCGTCCTGTCCCGGGCCACCAAAGGCTCCCCGCTCTCCGAGGAGATCCTCACCACCGCACGCGAGGCACTGACGGCCACCAACTGACCGGAACCACCGTGCGGGGCGGCACGCCGCAGGAAGGGTGCGCTTCTCGCGCGATGCCTGCGATGCCTGCGTGCCGCTGTCGCATCGAGTCGGCGGGTCGGCAACGGGTTGACGACCTCGGCGACCCGCTCGTACGCGGTGACCGCTCCTACGCGGTCACCGCTGGCCCCCACCTCCCGGCAGGCCGTTCCCGGGCGGGCTGCTGACGGTTGCTCAGCCGTCGAGGGCCTCCGCCATGGGGCGCTGTGGGTCGTAGGCGGCCCAGCCCGGGTTTCCCGTCCTGCGAACGCGACCCAGGCGCCGTGCACCCGGGCGGCGAGTCCGGCCTGCGCGACCTCGGGCCCCGCAGACGAGCGATCGTCGGTCCGCAGCCGTCCGGCAGAGACCGGCCCGGGCTGAGCACACTGCCGACGCCTACACCTGCACCTGCACCCGAGTGAAAGACAGCGGCGGTACGAGGCGGGCTCACGCCGCTGCGTGACCTCCTGGGGGATAAACGGCTGGAGCGGCCGACGGTGGCGTCGGCCACGATCAGCGGGAGCAGTTATGGCGATCATCGGGACCTGGAACCTGGAGAACTTCTGCCGACCGCTGCCGGCCGGCAGTACCCCCGACCCCACCAAGTGCGCCGCCAAGGACCAAGCCACCTACGACGCCAAGGTCGAAGCCCTGGCCGGCGTCATCACCCAGCTCGGTCCGGACCTCCTCGGGGTGCAGGAGGTCGGCAGCCAGGAAGCGCTGGACGACCTGGTGGCCGAACTGCCCGGCACCTGGCACACCGCCCTGTCGGACCACCCGGACCCCCGCGGCATCCGGGTCGGCGTCATCAGCCGCTTCCCGCTGCTGGACGTCCAGCAGCGCAAGGACTTCCCGGATCACCTCCACGCCATCCAGGTCGAGGACGACGGCATCCCGAACAGCCAGACCAGCGAGATGGGGCGCGGCGGCCTGGCCGTCCGGGTGGAACCGACCCCCGGCCAGAGCCTCCAGGTGGCCGTCTGCCACCTCAAGTCGAAGCTGCTGACCTTCCCGAACGCGCAGCACAGCACCACCGACGAACGCCTGCGGGCCCGCTACGAGGCGTACGCGCTCTTCCGCCGCACCGCCGAGGCCGTCACCATGCGCGCCCTGGCCGACGACCTGCTCCAGGGTGACGGCCGGACCCACGACGTCATCGTCCTGGGCGACTGCAACGACGAGTGGCAGGCCGCCACCACCCAGATCCTGTACGGCCCGCCCGGCTCCCAGATGGGCACCCCCGGCTTCGACCGCCCCGACCAGGGCGACGCCGAACGCCTGTGGAACCTGGCCCCCAAGATCCTGGAACAGGGCGGCTTCTCCCGCATCTTCGAAGGCCAGCACGAGCTCATCGACCACATCATGATCAGCCACTCGCTGCTGGCCAAGTTCCAGAAGGTGTCCACGGGGAACGGCCAACTGCCGAACGTGACGGAAGCCCGACCGGCGGCCCCGCACAACCAGCCCTCGGACCACTCGCCGGTGCTGGCGATGTTCAACCTCTAGAACGCCCAGGGCCGGCGCCGCCCCCCGCGGCCCCCGCCCCCGTTGCGGGCGTTGACCGGAACAGCCCGCGGGTAGCCCCCCACGCGGGCCCGGGGCGCCACACCCTTACCGGCCCCCGGGGCCC
>NZ_JBITFB010000040.1:0-75888 GCF_044455625.1 Kitasatospora sp. NPDC051164
TTTGGCACGCTGTTGAGTTCTCAAGGAACGGACGCTTCCTTCGGACCGCCTTCCAGCGGACCCTCCGGGCTTCGTTCTTTCGTGTTCCCAGCTTACCAGATGTTTTCCGCTCCGTTTACCGGGGCTTTTCGCATCTGAAATCTGGTGTTAACCGCCAAGTTGTGGCGACTCGACCAACCATAGCGGGTCGGTGACCGGAGTGCGAATCGAGGCGCGCCCGGTGTCACCCGGTCGGCGGCATGATTTGTTGCTCTCGCGAGCATATACAGCAATGGTCCCGATTCGCCAAGATGCCTGTAGAGTTCGGCACATCGGCCGAGAGGACTAGACCACTCGCGGGCTGGCGAGACGCCCGCCGACAGGCGGGCGGGGGCGGGGTTTTCGCCCGGGAATGTTGACAGATGTCCGAAGTTGACATGATTTAGGCTTCAGCTGATCGTCGCGCCGCTCCTCGCGGCCGCTCGCTGTACTGCGCCCTTGGGAGGCACCACCATGACCACTGTGACGTCGCCGCTGACCGGCAAGGTCGTCGGGCTCGCCGGCGTGCCGGACCCGGTGTTCTCGGGCGCGATGGTCGGCCCCGGTACCGCGATCGACCCGGTTCGTCGGCCCACCGAGGCGCTCTCTCCGGTGGACGGCGTCGTCGTCTCCATGCACCCGCACGCCTTCGTCGTCGTGGACGCAGAGGGCCACGGTGTGCTGACCCACCTCGGGATCGACACCGTCCAGCTCAACGGCGAGGGCTTCGAGCTGCTCGTCACCAAGGGCGACACGGTGACCCGCGGCCAGGCCGTCATCAAGTGGGACCCGTCCGCCGTCGAGGCCGCCGGCAAGTCGCCGATCTCGCCGATCGTCGCGCTGGAGGCCACCCCGGACTCGCTCGGCGACCTGCGGGAGGACGGCGAGGCCGTCTCCGGCGAGCCGCTGTTCAGCTGGAGCTGACCCTCTCGGCCACCGATACACACCCGCCCCGCAGGAAGTGACGGGGCGGCCCGGCACTCAGCGGTTCCCGGCGGGGCCGCTCCTCTCAGCGGAGACAGGTAGATGGAGAAGACACTGCGCGGCGTGGGTGTCAGCCACGGGGTCGCGATCGGCCAGGTGCGGCACATGGGGACGGCGGTTCTGGAACCCCCGGCCACCCAGATCCCGACCGAGGACGCCCCGCGGGAGCAGGCACGCGCCCAGGCCGCCGTGGAGGCAGTCGCCGCCGACCTGATCGCGCGCGGCAACCTGGCGGGCGGCGAGGCGCAGGCCGTCCTCGAGGCCCAGGCGCTGATGGCGCAGGACCCCGAGCTGATGGCCGACGTGTCCCGCCGGATCGCCGTCGGCAGCAGTGCCGAGCGCGGTGTGTACGACGCCTTCGCCGCCTACCGCGCGCTGCTCGCCTCCGCCGGGGAGTACCTGGCCGGGCGGGTCGCCGACCTGGACGACGTGCGGAACCGGATCGTGGCCCGGCTGCTCGGGGTGCCGATGCCGGGTGTGCCGGACAGCGACGAGCCGTACGTGCTGTTCGCGCGGGACCTGGCGCCGGCCGACACCGCGCTGCTGGACCCGACGCTGGTGCTCGGCTTCGTGACCGAGGAGGGCGGGCCGACCAGCCACAGCGCCATCCTGGCGCGGGCGATGGGCGTGCCGGCCGTCGTGGCGCTGCCCGGTGCGACCGACATCGCCGAGGGCACCGTCGTCGCGGTGGACGGCAGCTCGGGCGATGTGCTGCTGGAGCCGTCGCAGGAGAGGCAGGACGAGCTGCGGGCGATCGCCGCCGAGCGCAAGGCCGCGCTGGCCGCTTCCTCCGGTCCGGGGCAGACCTCGGACGGGCACCGCATCCCGCTGCTCGCCAACGTGGGTGGCCCGGCGGACGTGCCGGCCGCGCTGGAGAACGGCGCCGAGGGGGTCGGCCTGTTCCGTACCGAGTTCCTGTTCCTGGACGACTCGGCGAAGGCTCCCGGCGAGGAGAAGCAGGTCGAGGCGTACCGCAAGGTGCTGGAGGCCTTCCCCGAGGGCCGGGTCGTGGTCCGGGTGCTCGACGCGGGCGCGGACAAGCCGCTGGACTTCCTGACTCCGGCCGACGAGCCGAACCCGGCGCTCGGCGTACGCGGTCTCCGTACCCTGCTGGAGCACCCCGAGGTGCTGCGCACCCAGCTGCGGGCGCTGGCCACGGCAGCCGCGGGTCTGCCGGTGCACCTGGAGGTGATGGCGCCGATGGTGGCCGACCGCCAGGACGCCAAGGACTTCGCGACCGCGTGCCGTGAGGCCGGGCTGGACGCCAAGTTCGGTGCGATGGTGGAGATCCCCTCGGCCGCGCTGCGGGCCAGGTCGATCCTTCAGGAGGTCGAGTTCCTGTCCCTGGGGACCAACGACCTGGCGCAGTACACCTTCGCGGCCGACCGCCAGGTCGGTGCCCTGGCGCGGCTGCAGGACCCGTGGCAGCCGGCGCTGCTGGACCTGATCGCCGCGGCGGCCGACGCCGCGCGGGCGAGCGGCAAGAGCTGCGGCGTCTGCGGCGAGGCGGCCTCCGACCCGCTGCTGGCCGTGGTGCTGACCGGTCTGGGCGTCACCAGCCTCTCGATGGGCTCCGCGTCGATCCCGTACGTGCGGACGGCGCTGGCCAAGTACACGCTGGCGCAGTGTCGCCGGGCGGCCGAGGCGGCCCGGGCCGCGGACAGCGCCGAGGAGGCGCGGGTCGCGGCGCAGCAGGTGCTGTCCGGCGAGTAAGGGCCGAATAACAGCGCTGAAGGCGAGAACACGAGAAGGGGCGTCAGGACCAAGGGCGGTTTCTAGCGGTCGTCGCAACACGTGGTCGGTTGTCTAGGCCGCGATGAGTTTATGCAGACGCTCGGCTGGGGTTTCCCAGCCGAGCGTTTTGCGTGGGCGGCCGTTGAGCTCGGCGGCGGCCGCTGTGAGGTGCTCCGGGGTGTGGACGGACAGGTCGGTGCCCTTGGGGAAGTACTGCCGCAGCAGGCCGTTGGTGTTCTCGTTGGAGCCGCGCTGCCAGGGACTGGCCGGGTCGCAGAAGTAGACCGGGACGCCGGTGGCGACGGTGAAAGCACCGTGGGCGGCCATTTCAGCGCCCTGGTCCCAGGTAAGCGAGCGCACCAGGTGCGTGGGCAGGGTCCGCACGGTCTCCACGAGGGCGTCACGGACCTGTTCGGCGGTGCGGCCGTTGGGCAGGTGCAGGAGTATCGCGTAGCGGGTGGCGCGCTCGACCAGTGTGCCGATCGCGGAGGCGCCGTCCTTGCCGATGATCAGATCGCCCTCCCAGTGCCCGGGAACCGCCCGGTCCTCGACCTCGGCGGGACGTTCACTGATCATGATCATCGAGTCGATGAAACGCGGCCGGCGGACGGCGGCCTGGCGGTGCGGGACGCGGCGGGCGCGGCCGGTGCGCAGGGCGCCGGCCAGCTCGCGGCGGAGCTCGCCCCGGCCCTGGATGTAGAGGGCCTGGTAGACCGTTTCATGGGCCACGTGCATCTCCGGCCGTTCGGGGAAGGCGTCCCGTAGAGCCTGGCAGATCTGCTCCGGGCTCCACTTGCGGTCGAGGTGGGCCTGGATGAAGTCGCGCAGGTGGAGGTTCCGGGCGATCTTGGCCGGCTTGGGCCGGGGCCGACGCTGATCGGCGCGGGCCTGCGCGGCATGCGGCCGGTAACTCCCACTGTCCGGATGGCAGTTGCGCCGGATCTCCCGACTGACCGTGGACGGGCTGCGGCCCAGCTCGGCCGCGATCGCCCGGACGGTGGCCTTCTCCCGAAGCCGGTCGGCGATGTGGATCCGCTCGCCCTCGCGCAGGTACCGGGACGGACCGGACGGCTCTGCTACCGCGCGTAGCGGTAGCAGAGCCGTCCTTTGCGTCCCGGTGGGCTTGCGCCCCGTTTCGCCACTTCTGGCCGGTCCGAACGTCGATGCCGACGATCCGGCAGGCCTCCTTGTTGCCGTAGCCCTGCTGCATGAGCCGGAAGTATGCCGCCCGTTCCCGGGTCAGCTTCCGCGGGCCCTGAGGGGTCCGGTCCGCCCGGATCTCGAAGTCCAATGCATCCCCTGAGCTGGGGTGTTGCAACGACTCCTAGAACCCAAGTCGCGGTGGGGGCGCCCCTTTCGTGTGCGTCGGGGAGGTCAGGCCCGGCGGTCGATGCGGAGCCGCTCGAAGAAGCGCAGGTGCTCGATGTTGTCGACGGAGCCGGGGTTGACGGCCTGCTCCAGCGGGGTGCCGGAGAGGATGCGCTTGACCGGGACCTCGATCCGCTTGCCGGTGAGGGTGTGCGGGAGGCCGCGGACGGCGATGACCTCGTCGGGGACGTGGCGCGGGGAGAGTTCGGTGCGCAGCGAGGTGCGGATGCGGCCGATGAGGTCGTCGTTCAGTTCGGCGCCGGGGGCGAGGACGACGAACAGCGGCATCCAGTAGCCGCCGTCGGGTTCCTCCAGGCCGATGACCAGGGACTCGGCGATCTCGGGGAGGCGCTCGACCACCTCGTAGATGTCCGAAGAGCCCATCCGGACGCCCTGACGGTTGAGGGTGGAGTCGGAGCGGCCGTGGATGACGACGGTGCCCCGGGAGGTGACGGTGATCCAGTCGCCGTGGCGCCAGATGCCGGGGTACATGTCGAAGTAGCTGTCGTGGTACCGGGTGCCCTCGGGGTCGTTCCAGAAGCCGGTGGGCATGGACGGGATCGGCTTGGTGACGACGAGTTCGCCGACCGCGTCGGTGAGCGGCTTGCCCTGGACGTCCCAGGACTCGACGGCGGCGCCGAGGCAGGGGGCCTGGATCTCGCCGAGGTACACCGGGAGGGTGGGGACGCCGCCGACGAAGCAGGAGCAGACGTCGGTGCCGCCGCTGACGGAGGCGAGCCAGACGTCCTCCTTGACCTCGTCGTAGATCCAGCGGAAGCCGTCGGGGGGCAGCGGGGAGCCGGTGGTGCCGATGCAGCGCACGGCGGAGAGGTCAAGGTCGCGGCCGGGGTGGAGCTCGGCCTTGCGGCTGGCGATCACGTAGGCGGCGGAGGTTCCGAGGACTGTGGCGCCGGTGCGGGCGGCGACGGACCAGAGGGCGCCGGTGTCGGGGTGGCCGGGGCTGCCGTCGTAGGTGACGATCGTGGACCCGACGAGGAGGCCGGCCAGCAGGAAGTTCCACATCATCCAGCCGGTGGAGGTGTACCAGAGGAAGCGGTCCTGGGGGCCGAGGTCGAGGTGGAGGCCGGCCTGCTTGAGGTGTTCGAGCAGGATGCCGCCCTGGCTCTGGACGATGGCCTTGGGCAGCCCGGTGGTGCCGGAGGAGTAGAGGACCCAGAGCGGGTGGTCGAAGGGGACCGGCTCGAAGACTGGCTCGACGTCGTCGGAGACCAGGTCGTCCCAGGTCAGGGCACCCTCGGGGGCGGGGGCGCCGAGCAGCGGGATGTGGACGACGGTGCGCAGGCTGGGGAGCTCGCGGCGCAGCTCGGCGACGACCTCGGTGCGGTCGTGGTCCTTGCCGCCGTAGTGGTAGCCGTCGATGGCGAAGAGGACGGCGGGTTCGATCTGCTGGAGGCGGTCCAGGACGCTGCGGGCGCCGAAGTCGGGGGCGCAGCTGGTCCAGATCGCGCCGACGGCCGCGGTGGCGAGGAGGGCGACGGCGGCCTGCGGGATGTTGGGCAGGTAGGCGCTGACGCGGTCGCCGGGGCCGATGCCCTGGGCGCGCAGGGCGGCGGCGAGGGAGCCGACCTGGCGGCGGAGTTCGGACCAGGTGAGGGCGACGGGCTGCTCGGTGGTCTCGTCGAGGTGGAGGATCGCGGGGCGGTCGGCGTTGGCGCTCTTCTCACCGTCGGGGCCGGGCTCGGCGGCGCGCAGGGCGTGCTCGGCGTAGTTGAGGCGGGCGCCGGGGAACCAGCGGGCGCCCGGCATGGCCGGGTCGGCGAGGACGGCCTCGGGGGCCTGGGTGAAGCGGACGTCGAACCACTGGGTGACCGCGGTCCAGAACCGCTCGAGGTCCTCGGTGGACCAGGTGTGCAGGTCGGCGTAGCGCTGGGCGGCCTGCTGGTCGTCGGCGGCCGGGGCGAGCGCGGCGGCCGGGGCGCCGTGGTGTTCGGCGGCCCAGGCCTGGAAGGCCACCAGGCTGGTGGCGGCGGCGCGAGCGGGGTTGGGGCGCCAGAGCGGCTGGTCCTGGGATGGGGTGCTCACGGTGGTGGTCTCCCGGCCGGTGGTGGGGACGGGAGAGCTTGTGGCAGACCCGTCCGGTTGGGCTGTCGGTGCAGACCATGCCATGTGCGCGGCCGTCGCGCCAGGGTCGGCCGCCGAGCGGCGGGGAGGTCAGCGGGGGGCGAACTCGCCGCTGAACCAGCGGCTCAGGACCCCGTTGTGGAAGTCCCAGACGAGCGCGGTGTCGGCGGTGGCGAGCAGCCAGCCGTCGGTCTCGTCGGTGGGGCGCGAGGGCGGGAGCTCGGCGAGCGGGCGGGCGGGGAGCAGGCCGCAGAGCATCACGAAGCGGCCGTAGGGGTCGGAGGCGGTGTGGATCAGGGTGACCTCGGTGGGGTCGGCCGCGATGCCGGTCTCCTCCTGCAGTTCGCGGACGCAGGCCTGCTGCCAGCTCTCGCCGTAGTCCATGTAGCCGCCGGGGAAGGCGAGTTCGCCGTAGCCGGGTTCGATGGTGCGGCGGATGACGACCAGGGCGGGGTCGGCGTGGGGCCGGCTGACGGGGAGGACGGTGACCGCGACGGGCAGCGGGTTGCGGTAGCTGATCTCGGTGCAGCCCGGGCAGGTGCGGGGCCAGGCCCGGGTGCCGGCCGGGTACGGCGTACCGCAGAAGTGGCAGTGGGAGAACGGCCGGTGGACGGCCTGGGTCGCTTCGTCAGTCGTCATGGCCGGATGGTAGCCCCGGTAGCGTGACCGGGTCCCCGGGTCTTCGGTGATCAGACCGGCGGGCCAGCAGGTGATCAGGCGAGCGGGTGATCAGTGCGGCCCGGCGTCGCCGGGCGGGTCCTCGCGGGTGGGACGGAGCAGGGCGGGGTGCAGCAGGCCTGCGCCGCCGGCGTGGTAGGTGCGGGCGCGGGGGCCGCCGCGGGCGCCGCCGCGCTCGGTGGTGGTGCCGGTGCTCTCGACGAAGCCGGGGACGGAGAGGACCTTGCGGTGGAAGTTGCCGGGGTGGAGCTTCTCGTCCCAGACCGCCTCGTAGACGGCGCGCAGGTCCGGGATGGTGAAGTCGTGGGGCAGGAAGGCGGTGGCCAGCGGGCTGTACTCGAGCTTGGCACGCACCCGGTCGAGCCCGTCGGCGAGGATCCGGGCGTGGTCGAAGGCCAGCGTGAGCGCAGTGGGGCCGGTGCGCCCGTCGACGCCACCCCCGTGGGTGTCGGCGGGCGCACCGGCGGCTCGGGACCGGCCGCTGGGCCGGAGGTCCAGGTCGCGGACGGGGTGCCAGGCGGCGGCCGCGGCGTCCGTCCCGGCCTGGGGGTCGGGGAGGTCCGGTGCGAAGGCGAGGTAGGCGACGGAGACGACGTGCATCCGCGGATCACGGTCGGGGGCGCCGTAGGTGCCGAGCTGCTCGAGGTGGAAGCGGCAGAGCTTGGCCTCGGCGTCGGCGGCGCCCTGCAGGCCCGTCTCCTCGGCGAGTTCGCGGGCGGCGGCCTCGTCCAGGCTCTCCTCACCGGCCCGCAGGAAGCCGCCGGGCAGCGCCCAGCAGCCCTGGTAGGGCGGGGCGCCGCGCTCGACGAGCAGGACGTGCAGGCTGCCGTGGCGCAGGGTCAGGGCCACCACGTCGACCGTGACGGCGATCGGGGCGTAGGCGCGCGGGTCGTACGCGGCGAGCCACTCCTGCTCGGCCTCGGGCCCGGTGCCGGGCCGGTCGTCCGCCGCCATCGCCGGTTCCTCTCCGTGCTCGCGGTGCTCGCTCTTGTCTTCAGTGTTGTCAGGTGCTGCTGCTCAGGTGCTGTCGTTCTCGGGCTGAGCACAACGTAGCGATCCGGGTTCCCCGGCGGCAAATGCTTTCCCGGTCGGCCGGGGCGCCGGCCTTCTAGGCTGTGACCAGCAACGACCGCGTCAGAGGAGGCCGACATGCCCACTGCTCCCCCGCCGGACTTCGCCACGGCGCTGGCCGCCGGTCCGCTGGTGCTGGACGGTGGGATGTCGAACCAGTTGGCGGCGGCGGGGCACGACCTGTCGGACGAGCTCTGGTCGGCGCGGCTGCTGGCGGACGACCCGGGGGCGGTGGTGGCGGCGCACCGGGCGTACTTCGAGGCCGGCGCGGACGTCGCCATCACGGCGAGCTACCAGGCGAGCTTCGAGGGCTTCGCCCGTCGCGGCGTCGGCCGGGCACAGGCCGCGCGGCTGCTGGCGAGCAGCGTGGAGCTGGCCCGGGAGGCGGCGCGGGCCGAGCCCGGCAGGCGGCGGCGCTGGGTGGCGGCGTCGGTGGGCCCGTACGGGGCGGTGCTGGCGGACGGTTCGGAGTACCGGGGCCGGTACGGGCTGGGCGTCGCGGAGTTGGTGGCCTTCCACCGGCCGCGGCTGGAGGTGCTGGCGGCGGCCCGGCCGGACGTGCTGGCGTTGGAGACGGTGCCGGACGCGGACGAGGCCCGGGCGCTGCTGGAGCTGGTGCGCGGGCTGGGGGTGCCGGCCTGGCTGTCGTACAGCGTCGAGGGGGACCGGACCCGGGCCGGGCAGCCGCTCGCGGAGGCGTTCGCGCTCGCGGCGGAGGTGGACGAGGTGCTGGCGGTGGGCGTCAACTGCTGTACGCCACAGGACGCGGACCGGGCGGTGGCGCTGGCCGCCGAGGTGACCGGGAAGCCGGTGGTGGTCTACCCGAACAGTGGGGAGGAGTGGGACGCCGGGCGCCGTGGCTGGCACGGGGAGGCGACCTTCCGCTCGGCCCGGGTGGGCGGCTGGCTCGCGGACGGGGCCCGGCTGGTGGGCGGCTGCTGCCGGGTCGGGCCGGACGGGATCGCGGCGCTCGCGGCGGAGGTGGCGGTGCGCCGGGGTCCGTCGAACGACATGGAAGGCTGAGACCCGGCCGGAGTGAGGCCGGAGAATCGCGGGAGCCCGAGCACCGCAGGGGCCCGCGATTCCGGCCCCTGGCACCCGGCCGGGGACCGGTTACCGAGGGGGAAGGTGCACGGAGCCAGTACGGCCTGGCAGACTCGTCCCGTCACCACTGCGGTCGACATTGTCGACCGCCTGTCAGCGCGGAGGTATCCATGCCCGGCCCGATCCAGTCGCTTTCCCGGGCCGCCGCGATCATGCGCCTGCTGGCCGGCGGCGAGCGCCGCCTCGGCCTGTCCGAGGTCTCGACGGCGCTGGGCCTCGCCAAGGGCACCGCGCACGGCATCCTGCGCACGCTGCAGCAGGAGGGGTTCGTCGAGCAGGACCCGGAGAGCGGCAAGTACCAGCTGGGCGCGGAGCTGCTGCGGCTGGGGCAGAGCTATCTGGACGTGCACGAGCTGCGGGCGCGGGCCCTGGTGTGGGCGGACGACCTGGCCCGGGCGGCCGGGGAAACGGTCTACCTGGGGGTGCTGCACCAGCAGGGCGTGCTGATCGTGCACCACGTGTTCCGGCCGGACGACACCCGCCAGGTGCTGGAGGTCGGCTCGATGCAGCCGCTGCACAGCACCGCGCTCGGCAAGATGCTGCTGGCCTACGACCCGGTCGCACGTGGGGAGTTGGGCGACGGTCCGTACGAGTCGTACACCATGCGCACGCTCACCGAGGCCGCCGACGTGGACGCCGAGTGCGCGCTGATCCGCGAGCGCGGCTGGGCCGACGCGGTCGAGGAGACCTGGGAGGGCGTGGCCTCGATCGGCGCGCTGATCCAGGACCGGCGGCGCAACCCGGTGGGCGCGGTGTGCATCAGCGGGCCGGTGGAGCGGGTCTGCGAGGACGGCTTCGTGAGGCCCTCGCTGGTGGCCTCGGTACGCAGCGCGGCGCGCGCGATCTCGCGCGATCTGGGTGCCGGGCGGTTCTGAGAAAAGCGTTCACATCGTCACGCTGAGGCGCGGACGGGCGGTAGGCCTGTCCGCGCCTTGGCCGTTTTGTCCTGTTTCGGGGCGCTCCGCTCGGTAACTTCGGGGAGCGGGCCGAGGTAAGGGTCACAGCTGCGTAACCCCGCCTTGACGTGGGGGCGACCTGGGGAGGAAGCTTCCGCATGACGGTCGACATTGTCGAACGATGGCCGGGGAGATCACTCCCCCAGTGCGCTCACCCACACAGCGATCGACCGGCCGCCCACCCCCACCCACACCTCCGGGCCATATGGACAAGGGAGTCTTTGTGTCCGCGTTCTCCAACGGCGACGTATTCGTCGGCGAAACCCTCGGCACCGCCGCCCTGATACTCCTCGGCGGTGGCGTTTGCGCCGCCGTGACCCTCAAGAAGTCGAAGGCCGTCAACGCCGGCTGGCTGGCGATCACCTTCGGCTGGGGATTCGCGGTCCTCATCGCCGCCTACATGTCGGCTCCGAAGTCCGGCGCGCACCTCAATCCGGCCGTCACCATCGCGCTCGCGGTGAAGAGCGGCGAATGGAGCCAGGTGCCGCTCTACCTCGGCTCGCAGCTGCTCGGCGCGATCATCGGCGCCGTGCTGGTCTGGGCGACCTACCTCGGACAGTTCAACGCCAACGAGGAGCCCACCCTCGGCATCTTCTCGACCGGGCCCGAGATCCGGAACCCGATCCAGAACGTGCTCACCGAGGTCATCGGCACCTTCGTGCTCTGCTTCGCGATCCTCACCATCGGCACCAACTCCGGCCTCTCCCAGTCCGGCACCGGCACCCTGATGGTCGCCTTCACCGTCGTCGGCATCGGCCTCTCGCTGGGCGGCCCGACCGGCTACGCGATCAACCCGGCCCGTGACCTCGGCCCGCGCATCGCCCACGCCCTGCTGCCGATCCCCAAGAAGGGCGGCTCGGACTGGTCGTACGCCTGGGTCCCGGTCGTCGGACCGATCATCGGCGGCCTCGCGGCCGGCGGCCTGTACAACGCCCTCTTCTAAAGACCCCTCTTCACAAGAGCGGTGTCGACCCCGCCGAACACGGGGACTGACCGAGAAGCGCGTCAGGCCCACCCACCCCGTACCCCGAACCCGAGCCGAGGACCCTCCCATGACCTCCACCGGTAACTACATCGCCGCGATCGACCAGGGCACCACCTCCAGCCGCTGCATCATCTTCGGCGCCGACGGCCGAATCGTCTCCGTCGACCAGCAGGAGCACCGGCAGATCTTCCCCCAGCCCGGCTACGTCGAGCACGACGCCAGCGAGATCTGGACCCGGGTGCAGTCGGTCGTCCGCGGTGCCCTGGAGAAGGCCGGACTGACCAAGGACGACATCCGCGCCATCGGCATCACCAACCAGCGCGAGACCACCGTCCTGTGGGACAAGAACACCGGTGAGCCGGTGCACAACGCGCTGGTGTGGCAGGACACCCGCACCGAGGGGCTCTGCCGCGAGCTGGGCCGCAACGTCGGCCAGGACCGCTTCCGCCGCGAGACCGGCCTCCCGCTGGCCAGCTACTTCGCCGGCCCGAAGATCCGCTGGCTGCTGGACAACGTCGAGGGCCTGCGCGAGCGCGCCGAGGCCGGCGACATCCTGTTCGGCACCATGGACACCTGGGTGATCTGGAACCTCACCGGCGGTGTCGACGGCGGCAAGCACGTCACCGACGTGACCAACGCCAGCCGCACCATGCTGATGAACCTGAAGACGCTCGCCTGGGACGAGAGCATCGCCGAGTCGATGGGCGTGCCGATGGCCGTCCTCCCGGAGATCCGCTCCTCCGCCGAGGTATACGGCGAGGCCGTCGGCGACCTGGCCGGCGTCCCGGTCGCCTCCGCGCTCGGCGACCAGCAGGCCGCTCTGTTCGGCCAGACCTGCTTCAACGAGGGCGAGGCCAAGTCCACCTACGGCACCGGTACCTTCCTGCTGCTCAACACCGGCGAGAAGATCGTCAACTCGTACCACGGCCTGCTGACCACCGTCGGCTACCGGATCGGCGACCAGGCCCCGGTGTACGCCCTGGAAGGCTCGATCGCCGTCACCGGCTCGCTCGTCCAGTGGCTGCGCGACCAGCTCGGCATCATCTCCACCGCCGCCGAGATCGAGACCCTCGCCAACACGGTCGAGGACAACGGCGGCGCCTACTTCGTCCCGGCCTTCTCCGGCCTGTTCGCCCCGTACTGGCGCTCCGACGCCCGCGGTGTGATCGCCGGCCTCACCCGGTACGTCACCAAGGGCCACCTGGCCCGGGCCGTCCTGGAGGCCACCGCCTGGCAGACCCGCGAGGTCGTCGACGCCATGCAGAAGGACTCCGGGGTCGAGCTCACCGCCCTCAAGGTCGACGGCGGCATGACCAGCAACAACCTGCTCATGCAGAACATCGCCGACGTCCTGGACGCCCCGGTCGAGCGCCCGTACGTGGCCGAGACCACCGCCCTCGGTGCCGCCTACGCGGCCGGTCTCGCCGTCGGCTTCTGGAACGACCTCGACACCCTGCGGGCCAACTGGCACCGCGCCGCCGAGTGGACCCCGCGCATGGACGAGGCCACCCGGGAGCGTGAGTACAAGAAGTGGCTCAAGGCCGTGGAGCGCACCATGGGCTGGGTGGAGGAGGAAGAGAACAACTGACCGACCAGCCGGTCGGGGCCCAGTGCCCCGGCCGGCCGCCCGCTGTTCCGGCAACGGGCGTCACCGTGTTTCACCGGCCCGCCGCACCGGGCCGACCGGCCTCTCCCGCAGAGGCCGCACCGCACACGAGAGGAGTAACGGCGCCGCCCGACCCGCGCGCCGTACACAACCACCATGGCAACCATCCCGACCCTGGGCGCCGAGCGCACCGCCGGCCGCACCGCCTCCCGCGCCGAGACCCGCGAACTGCTCGGCAAGGCCACCTACGACCTGCTGGTGATCGGGGGCGGCATCCTCGGCACGGCCGTCGCCTGGACCGCGTCCCAGGCCGGCCTGAAGGTCGCCATGGTCGATGCCGGCGACTTCGCCGGTGCCACCTCCAGCGCCTCCTCCAAGCTCGTCCACGGCGGTCTGCGCTACCTGCAGACCGGCGCGGTCAAGCTGGTCGCGGAGAACCACAAGGAACGCCGCGCGCTCTCCACCGACGTCGCCCCGCACCTGGTCAACCCGCTGACCTTCTTCGTGCCGGTCTACAAGGGCGGCCCGCACGGCGCCGCCAAGCTCGGCGCCGGCGTCTTCCTCTACTCGGCGCTGTCCGCCTTCCGCGACGGCATGGGCCGGGTCTCCACCGCCGCGCACGCCGCCCAGCAGGTGCCCGCGCTGCGCACCGAGGGCCTGCGCTCGGTGGCCGTCTACGGCGACCACCAGATGAACGACTCGCGCGTCGCCGTGATGACCGTGCGCGCCGCGGTCGACGCCGGCGCCGTGGTGCTCAACCACGCCGAGGTCACCGGGCTGCGCTTCACCGGCCGCCGGGTCACCGGTGCCGAGCTCCGCGACCGCCTGGACGGCAGCGAGTTCGGCATCAACGCCCGCCTGGTGCTCAACGCCACCGGCCCGTGGGTCGACCACCTGCGCACGATGGAGGACGCCGGCGCCGCGCCGTCGATCCGCCTCTCCAAGGGCGCCCACGTCGTGGTCAAGCGCCGCTCGCCGTGGCGCGCCGCGCTGACCATCCCGATCGACAAGTACCGCGTCTCCTTCGCCATCCCGTGGGAGGACCACGTCCTCCTCGGCACCACCGACGAGGAGTACACCGGCGACCCCAAGGACGTCCGGGCCACCGACGCGGACATCGACCAGATCATGGGCGAGGCCGCGCACGCGATCCGCGACGAGCACCTCGACCGCGACCTGGTCACCTACTCCTTCGCCGGCCTGCGCGTGCTGCCCGGCGGCCCCGGCGACACCGCCGCCGCCAAGCGCGAGACCGTCGTCACCGAGGGCCGCGGCGGCATGCTGTCGGTCTCCGGCGGCAAGTGGACCACCTACCGGCACATCGGCCGCGCCGTGCTGGAGAAGCTGGCCCACGTGCCCGGCACCAGCCTCGGCGAGGACATGTCCCCGATCGCCCCGACCGTCCCGCTGCCGGGCGTCGGCGCGCCGAACGCGGTGGCGCACCGCCTGCTGATCGACCGTGAGCCGGGCTCGCGGATGGAGCCGCTGGTCGCCAAGCACCTGGCCAGCCACTACGGCACGCTCTCCTTCGAGATCGCCCGCATGATCGACGAGAACCCGGAGCTCGGCCGGCCGATCCACGAGGACGGGCCGGACGTCTGGGCGCAGGTCGCGTACGCCGCGGACAACGAGTGGGCGTACACGGCGGACGACGTGCTGCGCCGCCGCACCACGATGACGGTGCGCGGGCTGGACACGCCGGAGATCCAGGCCGAGGTCGAGGCCTTCCTCGCGAAGCGTGGGACCAAGTAAGCACAGCCTCGCGAAGCGTGGGACCAAGTAAGCACAGCCTCGCGAAGCGTGGGACCAAGTAAGCACAGCCTCGCGAAGCGGGTCGGCAAGTAACAACAGCTTTACGGCGGGCGGGCGTTCGGGGTTTCCCGGGCGCCCGCCCTTCGCTTTGTCAGATCAGGGTGTTCACACGACCGCGCCGGCCTTGACCACGTGCTTGAGGTGCCGCTCCGGGCGGGTGAGGACGGTGAGGTCGGCCAGCGGGTCGCCGTCGACGACGAGCAGGTCGGCGTGGGCGCCCGGGGCGAGGGTGCCGATCTCCCCCGCCATGCCGAGCAGTCGGGCCGCCGTGGTGGTCGCCGAGCGGAGCACGTCCGCGACCGGCTGGACCTGGGCGCGCAGGGTGAACTCCTCCAGCTGGGCCGGGTGCAGCGGGCCGAGCAGGTCGCTGCCGTAGACGAGGTTGACGCCCGCCCGGTGGGCCCGCTCCAGGGCGTCGAGGCCCCGGTCACGGACCTCGGCGAGCTTGCCGACGGAGGCGGGCGGCAGGCCGGAGGCGGCGCCGAGCTTGGCGGTCTGCTCGTAGGCGACCAGGGTCGGGACCAGGAAGGCGTCCTTCTCCAGCAGCAGGGCGATCGTGCCGTCGTCCAGCAGGTTGCCGTGTTCGACGCAGCGCACCCCGGCCCGCAGGGCGCGGTCGATCGCCCGCGGGTGGTAGGCGTGCACGGTGACGTAGCGGTTGTGGTTCTCCGCCTCCTCGACCGCCGCGCGGATCTCCTCCTCGCTGTACTGGACGGCGGCGATCTCGTCGTGCGGGGAGGCGACGCCACCGGAGAGCAGCACCTTGAGGTGGCGCGCGCCCTTGCGGAACTCGTCCCGTGCGGCGGCCCGTACCGCGTCCACGCCGTCGGCGATCCGGCCGAAGTTCGGCCGGGATTCGCAGCAGGGCAGGGCGTCGTCGCCGAGCGGGCGCAGGTCGCCGTGGCCGCCGGTCTGGGACAGCGCCTTGCCGCCGTGCAGCAGTCGGGGGCCGGGCACCAGGCCCTCGGCCAGGGCGCGGGCCATGCCGTGGTCGGCGCCGCCGACGTCGCGGACGGTGGTGAAGCCGCGGCGCAGCATGCGTCCGGCCTCGGCAAGGGCGCGGACGGTCGCGTAACCGGGGGTCCAGTCGGCGACGTCGTGCAGGTCGAGCGTGGTGACCAGCAGGTGGACGTGGGCGTCGATCAGGCCGGGCAGGACGGTGCCGCCGGCGGCGTCGACCACCCGGACGCCGTCGCTCGCGGCGGGCGGGCGGCCGGTGCCGGTGGCGGCGATCCGGCCGTCGGCGGTCTCCAGCCAGCCGCGGTCGGTGCGGGTGCCGTGCTCGGGGTGGAGCAGGTGGGCGTTGGTGATCAGCAGTCGGCTCATGGTGGTGGTCCCCCTCGGGTTCGGTGCGGCTGGCACCCGCGGTTCGGTACGGCTCGCACCGGCAGTTCAGTACGGCCCGTATTGAATACGACTCGTACTGAATACACCATGTATCGTTCCCCTGTGAACCCACCCCCGGCCGATGCCGCCGCTGCCCGACCGCCTCGCCGTCGTGTCCACACCCGGGCCCGGCTACTGGCCGCGGCGGGCGAACTGTTCCTCACCGTCGGCTTCGCACGGACGAGCATCGAGGACGTCTGTGCCGCCGCCGGCTACACCCGCGGCGCCTTCTACTCGAACTTCGGCAGCAAGGAGGACCTGCTGCTGGCGCTCTTCGACGACCAGGCGGCGCAGCGGATGGCCGAGCTGGAGCAGCTCGCCGCCGCCTGCGAGGCGCTGGCACCGCGGGATCGGGCCCGGCTGCTGGTCGAGGCGCTGCTGCGGGTCGAGCCCGCGGAGACCGGGTGGATCCTGCTGTTCCTGGAGTTCCGGCTGGTCGCCGCCCGGACGCAGGCGCTGGCCGAGCAGGTCGCCGCGCACGACCGGACGGTCGCGCGGGCACTGGCCGACGTCCTGGAGCGGGCGCTGCCGGAACTGGTACCCGAGGGCGCGAGCGCCGGGCAGGCCGCTACGGTGATCCTCGCCGCGCGCGAGGGGCTGCTGGCCCGTACGGCGGCGGGCGGCGCGGTCGCGGAGCAGCTGCTGGAGGCGACGGCGGCGGTGCTGTCGGGGCTGCTGGGGCAATCAGGCTGAGCCGAGGGCTCGCGTCCCACGTGGATCCTCGATGGGCCGGTAGCCCGCCTGGGCCCTTCCTGCGACGGACGGTGCCGACCGTGCACCTGCTGGCACGTTCCTGACGTTCTGTCGATCCGAATCGACGTGACCGGGGCCGTGCGGCGAGAATCGCTCTCCTCGGCATCCCACTGTCCGAGAGTGGCGCACCGTTCAGGCCCTGCTGCCACGAACGGCCCGTTGCGGTCGGCCCGTTGCGGCTGACTGGTGCCGCAGCGCGACCCCACGCGGTGTCGACCGGCTCAGCGCCGTCCGGGCGCCGTCCCGGTCCGGGATCGGGTACTCGGCAGCTGACGGGTCCGGCCCCACCGCTCACGCGCTGGGGCCGGGACCTGAAGGCTTTTCACCGAACTTCTAGATGATCAGGCTCAGCGGCAGGATCAGGGCGATCGCGACGACCGAGATCACCGTCTCCATCACCGACCAGGACTTCAGCGTCTGCCCGACGCTCATCCCGAAGTACTCCTTCACCAGCCAGAACCCGGCGTCGTTGACGTGCGAGAAGAACAGCGAGCCGGCGCCGATCGCGAGCACCAGCAGGGCCGCGTGGGTCGAGGACATGTTCGCGGCGAGCGGGGAGACGATGCCCGCCGCCGTGATCGTGGCGACCGTCGCCGAGCCGGTGGCCAGCCGGATCAGCACGGCGATCAGCCAGCCCAGCAGCAGCGCCGAGATGTGCCACTTGCCGGACCACTCGCTCACCGCGTTGCCGACGCCCACGTCGATCAGGGTCTGCTTGAAGCCGCCGCCCGCGCCGACGATGAAGACGATGCCCGCGATCGGGCCGAGCGACTTGCCGACGGTGTCGGAGATCCGGGCCTTGTCGAAGCCCGCCGCCCTGCCGAGGGTCAGCATGCCGAGCAGGGTCGCGGCGAGCAGGGCGACCAGCGGGGAGCCGACGAAGTCGAACACCCGCTGGCCGATCGCCTTCGGGTCGTCGATCACCACGTCGGCCAGCGCCTTGCCGAGCATCAGCACGACCGGCAGCAGGATCGTCGCCAGCACCGCGCCGAAGGACGGGGTGCGCTCGCGCTCGGCCGACTCCGCGGGGGCGGTGGCCGCCGGCAGCTCCAGCGGACCGACCCAGCGCTCGGCGACCCGCGCGAACAGCGGACCGGCGATGATCAGGGTCGGGACGGCGATCAGCAGGCCGAGCGCCAGGGTGATGCCGAGGTCGGCCTTCAGCGCGTCGACGGCGACCAGCGGGCCCGGGTGCGGGGGCACCAGACCGTGCAGCACCGACAGGCCGGCCAGGGCCGGGATGCCGACCCGCATCAGTGGAACGTTGCCCCGGCGGGCGACCAGCAGCACGATCGGGATCAGCAGGACGACGCCGACCTCGAAGAACAGCGGCAGGCCGAGCACGGCGGCGATCAGCGCCATCGCCCAGGGCAGCGCCTTGTTGCCCGTACGGGAGAGCACGGTGTCCGCGATGATGTTCGCGCCGCCGGAGTCGGCGAGGAGCTTGCCGAGCATCGCGCCGAGGCCGATCAGCAGGCCGACACTGGCCACGGTGGAGCCGAAACCCGTCGAGAAGCTGCTGAGCAGCTTGTCGAAGGGAGCGCCCGCGACGGCGGCCAGCAGGCCGGAGCCGAGCGTGAGGGCGAGGAACGGGTGCAGCTTCAGCTTGGTGATGAGTACGACGATCGCACCTATGCTGAGCAGCACCGCGATCAGCAGCTGGGAGTCGCTGCCGGTGTGCGGCAGGGCCGGTGGGGCGGCAGAGAGGAGAGTGGCGGACAAGCTCATGCGCCCGCCTCGCTTCGCTCGGTCGGGGCATTCGCCCTTACGCGCCTTCTGACGGCTCGCTCGCTTCGCTCGCTCACGTGAGGTCTCCATTGACGGGCCGCAGCAGTGCCGCGGCCATCTCGACGAGTTCTTCGGGGGACGGGCCCACGTCCAGGACGGCGCCGTGCTCGTCCGCCTCCAGGGGTTCCAGGGCGGCGTACTGCGAGTCGAGCAGCGACGACGGCATGAAGTGGCCGGTGCGGTGGCTGAGCCGGTCCTCGACCAGCTCGTGGCCACCGCTGAGGTGCAGGAAGAAGGCGCCCGGGCAGGCCGCGCGCAAGGCGTCGCGGTAGCGGTGCTTCAGCGCCGAGCAGGTGACCACACCGCCGGTGCCGTCCTCGGTCCGCTCCTTGAGCCACGCGCCGATGGCGCGCAGCCAGGGGGCGCGGTCCTCGTCGTCCAGCGGGACGCCGGCCGACATCTTGGCGATGTTGGCCGCCGGATGGAAGTCGTCCGCCTCGGCGAAGGGGAGGTCGAGACGGTACGCCAGCAGGCGGGCCAGAGTGGTCTTGCCGACTCCCGAGACGCCCATCACCACGATGGTGAGGGGGGCCTGCGGGAGGTCGTGGTTCTCGACGCTGAGAGCCATGGGTGGTGCTCCTTCGTTGCCTGGCCGCCACTATCGCCTCAAAGATATGACGTATTCAAGTAGTGGAAACCAAATCGTCATACTTTTGAGGTGTGGGCTGGATCGCAGGGCGATGCGAACGCTCACGGGCCGGACGTCTACCCTGGGCGGATGGAGATCCAGGGGCTGCCCGGGCGGCTGCTTGACGAGCTCGGGCCGACGATCGCGTCCGGGGAGATCCCCGAGGGCGCGGTCCTGCGCGGGGAGGACCTGGAAGAACGGTTCGGGGTGTCCCGGACGGTGGTCCGGGAGGCGGTGCGGATCCTCGAGGGAATGCGCATGGTGGCATCCCGGCGACGGGTCGGGATCACCGTGCTGCCGAAATCGCTCTGGGACGTCTTCGACCCGATGGTGATCCGCTGGCGCCTCGCCGGGGCCGACCGGCCCGCCCAGCTGCGCTCCCTCGGCTCGCTGCGGATGGCCGTCGAGCCGGCCGCGGCGGCACTCGCCGCGGTCCACGCCACCAATGACGACCGACGCGAACTCAGCTCACTGGCCGTCGAGTTGACGGTCTCCGCGCGCGAGGCCGACCTGACCACCTTCCTCGGCCACGACATCGCCTTCCACGCCCTGGTGCTGCGCGCCTCCGGCAACGAGATGTTCGCCCACCTCGGGGACACCGTGGGGGCGGTGCTCACCGGGCGGACCGAGTACCATCTGATGCCCCATCAGCCGGAGCCGTACGCGATCCGGTTGCACCGCGAGGTCGCCGACGCGATCTGCTCGGGGCACGCCGACGAGGCCGAGCAGGCGATGCGGACGATCGTCACGGGCGCCCTGGAGGAGCTCAACCAGCAGTTGGGCTGACCTCCCGGTGACCCCTGCCCGGATGACACGATTTGGTGGCAGTTCGGTGGATTCGGACGCATAGTCCTGGTTCGGCGGGGCAGAGTGAGCCTGGGGTCGCGTTTCGCGTGCGCCCGTTCCGTAACCAGTTGTTCCGTAACCAGTTGTTCCGTGTCCCGCGCCGAATCCGCGCCTGGGGGTCGCCCGATGTCCGTGTCACGCCGCCGTCGCCGCCTTCCCGACGAAGTGCGCGCCGCCGCAGTCCGGGCCGTGCTCTCCCTGGCCTTCACCCTGGTGGGTGTGGTCGTCGCGACGCTGTCCTCGTACGCGGGCAGTTCGATGCTGACGCCCGCACTGATGGCCATGGGGCTCGGGGTGTTCGGCACCATGTGGTGCCTGCTGGAGATCCTGATCTCCCGCCAGGTCGCCGCGCAGCGGATGCGGGCGCCGGTCTCCACCCACCCGATGGCGGGCGGCCGAGCGCCCTCCGAACCGCTGGCGGCCCGGCCGTTCCCCCGGCCCGGCTCGTCAGTGCACCAACAGGCGTACCGACAGCCGTACCAACAGTCGTACCAGTCGGTGTACCAAGAGCCGGATCAGCAGCCGGATCAGCCGCTCTACCCGTGGCCGCAGCACCCGCCGCACCAGCCGCGGGTGTCGACCACGCCGCCGTGACACCGGGGCCGAGCGTCAGCGCGATCACCGATCCGACCGAGTTCGACGGGGCGGAGCGTTCCTTCGCCATCGCCCCGCCCGCCGAACTCATGGCGGTCCTGCGCCGGTTGAAGGAAGGCCGGCGGGCGGGCTAGTCGACCGGGACGACCCGGTAGTGGGTGGTGATCCGGGCCTCCCCGTCCAGGACGTGGAAGGCGAGCATCGGCGGGTGGTCGAAGGAGATGCCGCGCCCGCCCTCGCAGGGCAGGGTGACGGTGGAGACCACGCCGGGCGCGACCAGCAGCGGCAGGCCCGCGAAGGTGGTCGCGGCGGGGGTGTGGGAGTGACCGCAGAGCAGGGCGGCCACCCGCGGGTGGCGGCGCAGCACCGCGGCGAGGTCCGCCTCGCCGAACTGGCGGATCCCGTCGACCATCGGCAGGTGCAGCTCGACCGGCGGGTGATGGAAGGCCACCAGGGCGGGCAGCTCGGTGCGCCCGGCGGCGAGCCGGGTGTCCAGCCAGTCCAGCGTCTCCTCGTCGAGCAGGCCGTCGTCCTTTCCGGGTATGGACGAGTCGAGCATCAGCACGTCGGCGCCGGGCAGCTGGTGCAGACGGTTGATCGGCCCCTCCCCGGCCGGCTCGCCGAGCAGCACCTCCCGGTACGGCACCCGGGAGTCGTGGTTGCCGGGGCAGGTGAGCACCGGGTGCCGGGAGGTGAGCGCCTTGGCCACCTGCCGGTACTCCTCGGCCAGGCCGTGGTCGGCGAGGTCGCCGGTGACCAGCACCCCGTCCAGCGGGCCGGGCAGGGCGTCGAGGTACGCCATCACCTGCTCGGTCCGCCGCCGGGCGCGCTTGCCGCCGTCCCGGCGGTGGACCTGGCCGAGGTGGATGTCACTGAGGTGCGCGATCGTCAGCATGCCGATCACGCTAGTCAGTTCACGGCTGCGCGGGAACTCCCTTCACAGCCGCGTGGGACCCGCGTTCACGGCCGCGCAGGGACATCCGCTCACGGCTGGGCGGGAACCTCCGCGGGGCGCTTGAACATCCGGGTGGCCGTGATCTCGCCGTGGATGGTCGGGCCGTCCGGGTCCGGGGCGGCGGGCAGGCCGGGGCGCAGGTGCTCCTCGACCGAGATGTACTTGAGGCCGGCCCGCAGGTCGGCGTCGTTGCGCAGGCGGATCACCAGCGGGAACTCGGCGAGCGCGGTGGTGTCGAACAGGCCGGTGGTGTAGATGAGCTGGACGCCGAGCGCGTCGGCGACGGCGCGCTGGAGCTCCAGCAGGTAGGTGGCGTTGGCGCGGCCGATCGGGTTGTCGAGGAACAGCGTGCCGGCGTGCCGCAGTTGGGACTGGCCGCGGTCGTTGGCGCGCAGCGCGGCCATCGTGCAGTAGAGCGCGATGGCGGCGGTGAGCAGCTGGCCGCCGGAGAAGACGTCGGACATCTGGCCGACGCCGACCCGCTCGGCGCGCAGCACCGCGTCGGGCTTGAGGATCTCGACGCTGACGCCCTTGGGGCCGATCGCGGCGGCGACGCCGCGCAGTAGCAGGGACATGCCGTCGCGGCGCAGGTCGCTGTTCTTCTTGACGGCGGCGCGGGTGGCTTCGTCGATGACCTCGCCGAGGCGTTCGACCAGGGTGGCGTGGTCCGGGTCCTCGAAGCGGATCCGGAGGAACTCCTGGCCGGACCACTCCCCCAGGCCTTCGGGCAGCCGGGAGAGTCGCTGGGCGGCGCGCAGGGTGGTGAGCGAGGACTCGACCAGGCCGCGCAGGCGGTCCACGATCGAGCCGCGGTTCTTCTCCAGCTGGGCGAGTTCGTCGGTGAGTACGCGCAGTCGCGGTGCGAAGGCGGCGGCCCAGGCGGCGGCGTGCTCGGGAAGCGCGGAGGCGGGCAGTTCGCGGATCTGCTGGCGGGCTGGGGTGCGGACGGCCTCGTAGCGGGCGGCGTTGGCGTGCCGGACGAGGGCGTCGGCGGTGTCGCGGACGGCGAGTTCGGCGCTGGACAGTTCGCCGGCGGCGGTGCGCAGGGCCCGGCGGGCCTCGGTGGCACCGGTGCGGGCCTCGGCGAGGGAGCCGAGGTACGGCTCGATCGGGTCGTCCGGGTCCTCCTGGTGGTCGCGCAGGCCGTCGCGCAGCTGGCCGGCCAGTTCGTCGAAGTCGGCGGCTGCGGACTGGGCGGTGTCGAAGGTGCGCTGCAGGTCGGCGTGGGCGGTGCGGGCGGCGTCGAGGGCCTCGCGGCGTTCGGCGAGGCGGCTGGTGGCGGTGCGCAGCAGGGCCTGGGCGTGCTCCGGGTCGGTGGGGACGAGGTCCTCGGGCAGCTCGGTGTGCGCTTCGCCGTCGGTGGGGGCGGAGCGCTCGGCGTCGCCGCGCAGGCGGCCGAGGTGTTCGCTGGCGGCGGCGGAGCGGGCCTCGATGGTGGCGACCAGTTCCTCGGCGCGGGCGGCGGCGGCCTGGCGGGCCGGGCCGTCGGCTCCGTCGGGGCTGCCGAGGAGTTCTTCGGCGCGGGTGCGCACCTTGTTGGTGAGGCGGTCGAGTTCGGTCGCGGCGGCGGCCTCGTCGCCTTCGGCGCGGGCCTGTTCGGCGCGCAGGTCGGCGCCGACGCCGACCTTCTCGTAGAGCTGGGAGGCGGCGCGGTAGGCCTCGCGCAGGGCGGGCAGCGCGGCGGGGGCGGTGTCGGCGGGCTCGTCGGTCTGCTCGGCGGCGGGGATCTCGGCGCGTTCGGCGCGCAGCGCGCGGGTCGTACGGCGGGCGTCGTCGGCGGCGCGCTGGGCGGCGCGGCGGTCCTCGTCGCAGGTACGGGCGCGTTCGGCGCACAGCGTCTGGCGGCGGTCGCACTCGGCGGCGTCCTCGGCGAGTTCGCGCTGGCGGCGGGCCCAGTTGGCGCGCTCGCGCAGGCGGAAGGCGAGGCCGGAGAGGGCGTCGGCGCGGCGGCGGGCGCGCTGGGCGGTCTCGCGGTGTTCCTCGTGGGCGCAGACGGCGGTGGCGTGGTCGGTCTCGGCCTCGTCGTGGTCGGCGCGCAGGGTGGCCAGGGCGGCGGCGGCCTGCTCGGCGTGTTCGCGGGCGGTCTCGGCGGCGGCGGCGAGCTCGGCGAGGGTGCCGGGCGGGCAGCTGGCGTGCCAGGAGGCGAGGCGGGCGGCTAGGGCGCGGTCGGCGCCGAGGCGGGCGGCGAGTTCGCGGATGTGTTCCTCGCGGGCGCTCGCCCGGGCGCGCAGGTCGCGGCGCTCGCCGTCGGCGGCGGACTCGTCGTGCATGGCCGGGTTCGGCGGCACGAGGAAGAAGGCGGGCTCGTCGGTGATCGGGGCGATCAGCGAGGCGGCGGCGCCGACGGCCACGGTGGAGCGCGGGAGCAGGGCGGCGGACTGGAGGGCCTCGCGGGCGCGCTCCAGCGAGGAGGGATCGGTGACGACGACGCCGTCGACCAGTTCGGGGCGGGCGGCGAGGATCGCGTCGTGGTCGGCCGGGTCGACCGACTGGGCGAGGTAGCGCCAGCCGGGCAGGGCCGGGATGCCGTGCTCGGCGAGGTACTCGACGGTGGCGAGGACGTCCGGGCCGGGCGGCAGCAGGCCGCCGTCGCCGAGGGCGGCGAGGATGCGGGAGTCGTCGGCGGCGGCCGTCCGCAGGTCGAACAGGGTGCGTTCGGCGGTGGCGATGCCCTCGTCGAGGAGTTCGCGCAGGTACTCGGCGTTGCGGTCGAGGACGGCGGGGGTGAGGAAGCCGGCGTCCTCCTCGCCGCCCTCTTGGTACGGGGTGAGGGAGAGCAGGTCGGCGAGGCGCTGCTCGGTGGCGAGCAGGGCCGCGGTGCGCTGTTCGCCGGCCAGGGCCTGGGCGGCGGCCTTGCGGGCGTCGCCGGCGCGTTCGGCGGCGAGTTCGGCGCGCGAGGTGGCGGCGGCGGCCTCGCGCAGCCGGGCGGCGCAGGCCTCGGCGGCCGTACGGGCCTGGGCGAGGGCGGCGGCGGCGGCCTTCTCGACGTCGGCGGCGTGCAGGGCGGCGCGGGCCGGGTCCACGTCGCCGTCGGCGTCGATGAAGCCGGCCTCGACGGCGGCTTCGGTCTCCTGCTCGACCTCGGTGAGGCGCTGGCGCAGGTGCTCGGCCTCGCTGCGGGCCTTCTGGGCGGCGGTGGCGGCCTCGGTGGCGTCGGACTGTGCCTTGGCGCCGTCCGCCTGGAGTTCGCCGGCGCGCTGTTCCTCGGTGTCGGCGCGGGTCTCGGCGGCCGCGGCGGCGGTCTCCAGGGCGCGGGCGAGGGCGGTCGCGGCGCGGGCGCGGGCGGCGAGCGCGGGGGCGGCGTCCAGCTCGGCCTCGCGGATGGCGGCGGCGACCCGGGTGACCCGGTCGGCGGCGGCGCGCTGGCGCAGCACCGCCTCGGCGGCCTGCCAGGCGGCGTGCAGGGTGCGGGCGTCGATCAGCTCGCGGCGCAGTGCGGCGGCTTCGGCGGTGGCCGCGGCGAGGCTCAGGGTGGCGTGCCGGTAGGTGAGTTCGTCGGTGATGAGGGTGTGCCGGGTGCGGTCGGACTCGGCGGCGGTGACGGCGCTCGCGGCGGCGGCGACCTCGATGGCGAGGTCCTGGGCGCGGTCGCGTTCGGCGGTGGCCCGGGAGGCGAGGGCGTGGGCGAGGCGGCGGGTGCGGCGCTCGGCGGTGCGGTGGGCCTCGCGGACGGTCTCGCGGGCGGTGGTGGATTCGGCGATGCGCTCGAGCAGGTCCAGGGAGCCGGCGGTGAAGTCGCGTTCGGCGGTGAGTTCGGCACGGCGGCCGAGTTTGGCGGCGAAGCCGTGGACGAGGTCGGCGAGGCCGTCGGTGTCCCGGGTGTCGGTGACGGCGCGCAGCAGGAGGTCGGTGAAGTCGCTGTCGTGCTTGACCGCGAAGAGGCCGGCCGCCTCGCCTTCGTCGGCGTTCATCTCGCGCTGGTAGCGGAAGAGTTCGGGGTCGAGGCCGAGTTCGCCGAGGTGTTCGGTCCAGCGGTCGTGGCCGTCCTCGAAGACCAGGTCGAGGTGGGGGTGGCCCTTGCCGGCCTCGGTGAGGGCGTCGCGGAAGCCCTTCATGGTGCGGCGGCGGCCGCGGGCCTTCTGGTCGCCGGCCAGGCTGAGCCGCTCGGAGACCGGCAGGGAGTCGAGGGTGAGGCCGGGGCCGGGGCGGAAGGAGTACCAGGTCTCGGCGAACTTGCGCGGGTCGGAGGAGACCTGGCGGCCGCGCCACTCGCTGACCTTGCCGACCACGATCAGCTCGCCGGTGACGGTGTGCTGCCACTCCAGGGCGACGTGGCCGCAGTCGTCGGCGAGCAGGAACTTGCGCAGCACTCCGGAGCTGGCGCCGCCGAGGGTGTTGCGGTGGCCGGGGAGCATGACCGAGAAGATCAGCTTGAGCAGGACGGACTTGCCGCCGCCGTTCTCCAGGAAGAGCACGCCGGCCGGGGCGGGGCGGCGGACCGGGCCGTCGGTCTCCTCGCCGAACAGGCCGATCTGCTGCGGGGCCGGGTCGGCGACGGGCTCGCCGACGCCGCGCAGGTCGAGCACCGTGTCGGCGTAGCGGGCGCCGGCCGGTCCGATCGAGTAGAGGCGGACCCGGTTGAGCTCGTACATGTGCGGCGGTTCTCCGTGCGTCTATGGGGTTGTCAGAGCGATCAGAGCGAGTGGAACGGCAGGCCGGCGTCGGCGACCAGTTCGTCGGAGGTGTCCGGCGGCAGCAGGCTGGCGGTGCCGTCGGAGACCGGGACAACGCCCAGGTCGATCAGTTCGGCCATGGCCGCGCTGCCGGCCAGGTCGCGGACCTGGAGCTGGTAGCGGGCGGTGGTGCGGTAGGTGCCGCCGGAGTCGTCGGAGACCTTCTGCAGGAAGCCGGAGTCGACCAGGAACAGCACGGCCTTGGCGACGATGCCGATGGTGGAGCCGGAGAGCCGGCGGGCGTCCTTGGTGGCGCCGGTGGCGGTGCGCCGGGCCCAGACCCGCCAGGCGGCCTCCAGGCCGGGGGCGTCGGACTGCGGGTCGGTGTTGGCGCCCTCGGCGTCGGCCTGCTCCTCCAGGCGGCGGCAGGCCTGGCGGACGAAGGAGTCGACGCCGTTGACGGTGATCCGGCCGAGGTAGGTGTCGTCGGCGAGGTCCTCGGGGCGGGGGAAGGCCATCGCGGCGACGGCCAGGTGGGCCAGGCCGTGCAGGAAGCGGTCGGTGGACTCGGAGGCGGCGCGGCGCGAGTAGTCGCCCATCCGGACGGCGAACAGCGAGTCCTCGGCGGCGGCCACGGCCATGCCGGCGCGTGGCGAGACCTCCAGGACGACCAGGCCCATGCCGGTGGCGATGGCGTCGGCGAGCCGGGCGAACGGCGGGTCCTCGCGGTGGCGGCGCACGAGCTCGGCGTACTCGACGTCCCGGGCGGGCAGCAGCTTGGCCTGGAGGCCGAAGGAGACCAGCCGGGCGGCGTCGGCGACGTCGGCCGGGGTGATCGGCGCGGGGGCGGCCGGTTCGGTCTCGGTCGCCCAGGACGTGTCGTGGTGGGTCGTCACGGGCGGTGCTCCTCGGGGGTGGCGCGGTTACGGGTGTTCTGCTGGTGCGGCACGGCCGGTCAGCCGGCGTCCTTGCGGTCGGCGGCCATGCCGACCGCGTCGAGCAGGGCGCTGCCGACGATCAGGTCGGCGCCGCCGAACTCGAGGTCGCGCAGCGGGGTGCCGTCGTCCACGGCGAAAAGCAGCCGCTCCTCGCCCTGGCGGTAGGCGGTGCCGACCGGCGGGCTGGCGGCGTGCACGGCGAGCAGGGCGACCAGGTACGGCAGCTCAGGGTCCTGCTTGCGGGCGTCGGCGAGCAGGCCGGAGAGCCGGCGGGGGGCGTCCGGGGGCAGGTCGAGCAGGACCAGCGCGGCCTCCAGCTGGGCCTCGGAGAACCGGCTGTCGTCGGGGGTGGCGACCAGGTCCGGGTCGGGCAGCTCGGCGCCGAGGTGCTCGCGCTCGACCGGTGGGGTGAGCAGCAGGTCGACCAGGTCGGTGACCCGGACCGAGGCCGGGGTACGCAGGCCGGCGCCGCGGGCGAAGAAGGCGCCGGTGGGGCGGACGGCCTGCTCTATCGGCAGCCGGAGCACGGGGGCGAGCAGTTGCCCGTACAGGTCGATGCCGCTGCGGGCGCCGGGGGTGGCGAAGGCCTGCCGGTCCTGCTCGGCGCGGAACAGCGGGCCGGCCTCCAGCAGGCGGGTCTGCAGCTTCGTGTGGCGGCGGATGCAGTCCTTGACGATGTCGAGCAGCTCGGCGGCGCGGCGCTTGTGCTCGGCCCCTTCGGGAGTGTTCGGCTCGGCTTCGTCGCGGGCCTTGCGGATGTTGGTGAGAATCGCGTTCTCGTGCCGGTAGCGGTCGGCGATGTGGTCCAGTGCCTCCTCGATGAGGTCCGGGACGGCGCGCATCCAGTCGACGGCCCGGACGTTGCGGCGGGTGGCGTCGAGGGCGCGGCGCAGCGTCTCGGCGTACTGGACGGTGCGGTAGCGGGCCTGCTCGGCGGCGAGCTGGGCGTCGGCCAGGCGGCCGCGGCGGATCAGCACCTCCAGCTTGACCTCGGCGGCGATCTGGGCCGAGGTGACGTCGGTGTCGAGCGCGCCGACCAGGACGTTGACCGCCTCGTCGGTGGTGCGCAGGTAGACGCCGCCGTCGGGGCCGGGGACCTCCTCGATGAGCTTGAAGTCGTAGTCGCGGCGCACGTACGCGCCGTCCGCCCCGAAGGTGCCGTAGACGGCGCGGAAGCCGCGGTCCACGCTGCCGACGTTGATCAGCGACTCCAACACCCAGCGGGCGACCCGCTCGTGCTCGGCGGCGGGGCGGCCGGCGGCCTGGGCGGCGACCCGGGGCAGCAGGCGGGCGAGGACTATGTCGCGGTCGGCTCCGGTGTCGAAGTCCATGTTCAGGGTGACCAGGTCGATCGCGGCGAGGCCGACCTCGGCCATCGCGTAGCCGCCGTACTCGCCGGCCAGGTTGACCTTGCGGTTGTCCAGGTCGTGCAGCGGGGCGGTGCAGGCCAGCGCCTTGAGCCGGCGGGCCAGTCCCTCGTCGGCGGCGGGGCCGGGCGCGGGGCGCGCGACGGCCGGGCCGGCGGACGGTCGGAGGCCGGGCTCGGTGGGCGGATCTGCGATGGCGGTCACGGGGGACAAGATTAGAGGTTCGCACCGACATCGACCGAAACGGACCTTGCGGACGGACGGAGCGGCAGGTGGGAAGCCGTCCGGGGGACGTTTTCAGAACGCGGTTTCGACGGTATTCCGCCATTCTCGAACCGATATTCGAGAAAGCCGTGAGGGCGGCGCAATGGTTCGGTGATGATCGACCTATGATCAGCCGACTGGCCAAGGCGGGCCTCGCCGCCGCGCTGTCCGTGACCACCCTCACCACCGGTGTCGTCCTCACCACCGGCGCCGCCGCGGCCGCGCCGGCCGCCACGGCATCGACCTCCGCGCAGCACGTGACCGTATCCCTGAACGGCTACCTCCCGAGCACCACACCGCCCGGGCCGGGCCAGTTCTCGATCGGCTGGACGTCCGCCGGGACGGCCGACCTCACCGGGCCGACCCACATCACCGTCGACCTGCCCCCGGGTCTCACCACCGACGGCGCGATGTTCTACTCCACCCCGTACGACTACACCTTCACCGAGACCGTCTCGCCCGACGGCCGCCACCTGGACGCCGTCCTGGTCGGCACCCGGCGGCCCGGCCACTACGAGTTCATGAAGATGAAGCTCTACGGCAACCCCAACCAGCAGCCGGACGGCCAGATCGTCGCGACGGTCGGCAACCCGAACGACACCGACCCGACCGGCCACGTGGCCCTCGCGGCGCTGAACGGCAGCACGCCGACGCCGGCCACCCCGCCCGCGCCCGCCGTCACCGGCCTCGACACCACCACCGGCCCGGGTACGGGCGGCACCGCGGTGACGGTCAGCGGCAGCAACCTCACCCACGGCATGGTGCTGGTCGGCGGCGTCCCCGCGGCCGGGAACTGCACCGACACCGCGTGCACGGCGACCACGCCAGGCGGCTCGGGCAGCGCCCCGGTCAGCGTGGTGACGCCCGGCGGCACGGCCGCCGCCCCCGCCACCTTCGACTACACCGGCGCCGCGCCGCCGGCGCCGCCCGCGCCGGTGGTCACCTACCTGTACCCGACCAGCGGACCGGTCGCCGGCGGCACCCAGGTCTCCATCGCGGGCACCGACCTGACGTACGGGTCGGTGCGGTTCGGCGGGGTGCCCGCCGACCACGTCTCCTGCGGCCCGAAGTTCTGCACGGCGTACGCGCCGGCGGCCTCGCACTCCGGCCCGGTCGGCCTCACCGTGACGACGGCGGGCGGGACCAGCGCGCCGGTCACGTACACCTACACCGCGTAGCGCTCACTGTCGGTGCCCGGGTGCCTCGGCGCCCGGGCACCGACGCGTTTCCTGCCGCGGACGCGCTTGCGGACCCGACGCGCTTCCGGGCCTGCGTTCGGCTATCCCGAAGGGGCAAGTTGAACACGTTCAAAAAGAAGGTCTAGAGTCGGTTCCGCGCAGTCGGGACAAGGCCCCGCCTGCCCTTCGGCATGGAGGTGCACGACATGGACGGCGACCCCGCGGTCACCCTTCGCAAGGTCCGGCGCTGGCTGTGGTTCTTCCTGGTCTGCCTGGTGCTCAGCGGCCTGACCGCCTTCCCGCTGGAGACCGAGACCCGCCTGCTGGCCGAGTTCGCGACCGGCCCGGCCGCCCCGCTGACCGACCACTTCCCCGCCGTGACGGCCTGGTTCGAGCGGGTCCACACGGGCATCGCCGAGACCAACGAGCGCTACCCCTTCCTGGCCTACGGCACCGACTGGCTGGCCTTCGCCCACCTGGTGATCGGCGCCGCCTTCTGGGGGCCGCTCAAGGATCCGGTCCGCAACATCTGGGTGATCCGCTGGGCCGCGCTCGCCTGCGGGGCCGTCATCCCGCTGGCCCTGATCTGCGGGCCGCTGCGGGGCATCCCGCTGGTGTGGCGGTTCATCGACATGTCGTTCGGCGTCTTCGGTGTCATCCCCCTGCTGATCGTGCTGCGGGCCCTGCGTCCGCTGGAACGTTCCTTCCCGGAACCGGTGCCCGCGCGCTGAGCCGAGACGGCCCGCACGCCCCGCATGGCGCCGCCCCGGGGCGTGCGGACCCGGTCGCACGCCGCAGGCCCGGCAGGGGCCGGGTCACGGACAACGGCCTTCACCCACAGGCCCTACCATCTGGCTCAAGAGCTGCTGGGAGGCGGACGGGCGTGGCCGATGCGGTGATCGATCTCAATGCGGACCTCGGCGAGGGGTTCGGACGCTGGACGCTGACCGACGACGAGGCGCTGCTGTCCGTGGTGACCAGCGCCAACGTCGCCTGCGGCTTCCACGCCGGCGACCCCTCGACGATGCGCCGGGTCTGCGCACTGGCCGCCGAGCGCGGCGTCCGGATCGGCGCCCAGGTCTCCTACCGCGACCTGGCCGGCTTCGGCCGCCGCGCGATGGACGTCCCCCCGGAGGAACTCGCCGACGAGATCGCGTACCAGATCGGCGCCCTCCAGGTCTTCGCCCGCGCCGCCGGCTCGAAGGTCTCCTACGTCAAACCGCACGGCGCCCTCTACAACCGGGTGGTCGCCGACTCCGAGCAGGCCGAGGCCGTCGTGGCCGGCGTCCTGCGGGCAGGCGCGGTCTGCGACGGGCCGCTGCCCGTCCTCGGCCTGCCCGACTCCCGGCTGCTCGAGGTCGCCGAGGGTGTCGGACTGCCGGTGGTCGCCGAGGCCTTCGCCGACCGGGCGTACACCCGCTCCGGCACCCTCGTCCCGCGCCGCGAACCCGGCGCCGTGGTGCACGACCCCGAAGCAGTGATCACCCGCGCGGTCGGCATCGCCCGGGACGGCGCGGTGGAAGCCGTCGGCGGCGATCGGATCACCGTCGAGGCCCGCTCGCTCTGTGTCCACGGCGACACCCCCGGCGCCGCCCAGCTCGCCTGGCGGGTGCGCGGCGCCCTGGCCTCGGCCGGGGTCCGGGTGGAGGCGTTCACGTGACGGCCGGCGCCGAGCCACCGCCGGGCGGCCCGGTGCGGCCGGTCGGTTCCGCACAGCGGGTCGGCTCGGTGCGACCGGCCGGCTCCGTACAGCAGGTCGGCTCGGTGCGACCGGCCGGCTCCGTACAGCAGGTCGGCTCGGTGCGACCGGCCGGCTCGGTACAGCGGGTCGGCGAGCGGGCGCTGCTGGTCGAGCTGCCCGGGACGGCCGAGGTCACGGCGCTGTACGGATGGCTCCGCGAACAGCGGGACGCGGGCGCGCTCGGCGAGGTCCAGGAGCTGGTACCGGCCGCCCGCACGGTACTGCTGGACGGCGTCGCGGACGTCGACGCGGTGGCCCGGCTGCTCCGCACCGTCCGTCCGACGGCGGCCGAGACGGCACGCGGACCGCTGCTGGAGGTCCCGACCGTGTACGACGGCGCCGACCTGGCCGAGGTCGCCGCCCTGTGGGAGGTGTCCGAGGAGGCGGCCGTCCGGATCCACACCGAGCCCGAGTACGTGGTCGCCTTCTGCGGCTTCGCCCCCGGCTTCGGCTACCTCACCGGCCTGTCCACGCGGTACGAGGTCCCGCGCCGCGCCACCCCGCGCAGCTCCGTCCCGGCCGGCTCGGTCGCCCTGGCCGGCCCGTACACCGGCGTGTACCCGCACCCCTCCCCCGGCGGCTGGCAGCTCATCGGCCGTACGGCGCTCCCCCTCTGGGACACCGACCGGGAGCCCCCGACCCTGCTGGCCCCGGGCGTCCGGGTCCGGTTCACGGCGCAGCGGGCATGAGTGGCGCGGGGCCCGACCCGGCCCTCCGCGCAGTGCGCTCACTAGACTTCGAGGATGATCGAGCTCCTCGACAACCTTGATCTGCTGACCCAACGCCACCTCGACCCGACCACCCTGACCTTGGGCGGTGTGGCGTTCGGAGCCCCGGCCTCCGACATCCCGCGCCGGCGGATCGTCGACGCGACCGCGCCCGTCGTCGCCCGCCGCACGAGCGGGACCGACATGGAGTCCGCGTACGAGGACGGCAACGGGCGGCGGCTGACCCTGGACGAGGTCGTCGACGACGCCGTCCGCTCCCAGGGCTTCCTGTACGCCGCGGACACGCTCACCTACCGGATCCGCTCCGGGACGGTCGTCGGCTTCGCGGTCTACGGCCCGCACCTGGCGCACTTCGCCGCGCTGACCTCGTACGAGGAGTTCCGCACCGCGTTCGGCACACCCGACCGGGTCGACACCGACGACGAACCCGGCGGCGGGCCCATGGCCTACTGGCACCACTACTCGGCCCCGCGGAAGTGCGCGCGATGGGACGCCTGGGACAACCGGGTGAGCCTGGTCAACCTGGGTGACTTCGACGTATAAGGCCCGTCGGCAGGGCAAGCGCTCGGCAAGGCAAGGCAAGCAGACGGGCAGGCGGCCGACAGGGCGTCAGGAGGCAGCGGCGATGAGTGAACTGGTGGTGGTGCGGCCCGGGCCGCTGACCACGGTTCAGGACCCGGGGCGGCGCGGGGTCGCGCACCTCGGGGTGCCCAGGGCCGGGGCGCTGGACGAGCCGGCGCTGCGGGCGGCGAACCGACTGGTGGGCAACGAGCCGGGGGCCGCCGGGCTGGAAACCACGCTCGGCGGGGTCGCGCTGCGGGCTGTCGGGACGGTGGTGGTCGCGGTCACCGGTGCGCCTGCGCCGGTACGGGTGGACGGACGGGCGGCGGCGTGGGCCGCGCCGGTCGCGGTCACCGGTGCGCCCGCGCCGGTATGGGTGGACGGACGGGCGGCGGCGTGGGCCGCGCCGGTCGCGGTCACCGGTGCGCCCGCGCCGGTACGGGTGGACGGACGGGCGGCGGCGTGGGCCGCGCCGGTCGTGGTGCCGGACGGGTCCGTGGTCGAGGTGGGCCCGGCGACGGACGGGGTGCGCGGCTACCTGGCGGTGGCCGGCGGGATCGCCGTCCCCCCGGTGCTCGGCAGCCGCTCGGCGGACCTGCTCTCCGGCCTCGGGCCGGCCCCACTGGCCACCGACGACCGGCTGCCGGTCGGCACTCCGCCGCCGTACCGGGCCCGGCCCGAGCTGGTGCCGCTGCCCGCTCCCCCGGCCGAACTGGTGCTGCGGCTGCGGCTCGGCCCGCGCGCGGACTGGTTCACGGCGGACGCGGTGGCCCGGCTGGGCCGCGACGACTACCGGGTCTGCTCGACGAGCAACCGGGGCGGGCTGCGCACCGACGGCCCGGCGGTCACCCGGGCCCGGGACGGCGAACTGCCCAGCGAGGGCATGGTGCTGGGCGCGGTGCAGATCCCGCCGGACGGGCAGCCGGTGGTCTTCCTGGCCGACCATCCGACCACCGGCGGATACCCGGTGATCGGCGTCGTCCCGACCGCCGACCTCGCGGCCGCCGCGCAGGCCCGGCCGGGGACCCCGGTGCGATTCGCGCCGCTGCGGTTCGCGCCGCCGCAGGAGCGTTGACAGCGCTCTTCAACGCCCCAACAGCAGTTCGGCGATGGCCCGTTGGGTCGGGTCCAGTACGGTCTCGCCCTCCTCGGCGGCCCAGGCCGCGTTCTGCAGCACCCGGGCGAGCGTCCAGGCCGTCGCGATCTCGCGGTCCAGCTCCAGGGTCTCCGTCAGGAGGTCGAAGCGCCGCAGCAGCGCCCGCGTGAGGTCCCCGGTGGCCACCAGGTCCTCCCAGCGGTTGCGCAGCGCCGGGAGCAGTTCGAACCCGGGGTGCCCGGCGAGCGGCTTGGGGTCGATGGCCAGCCAGGGGCCGCGGCCGCTCCCCGGGAGCGGGGCGAGGACGTTGCCGTAGTGCAGGTCCCAGTGGAGCAGCCGGTCGCCGGGCTCGGCGCGCACCTCGCGGAGGGCTGCCGTGCAGTCGGCGAGCAGGCTGCGCTCGTCCGGGTGGCCGAGAGTGGCGACGGCCGCCGGGGACCGCGACAGCAGTTCTGTCGACGCTTCCGCCAAAGTCCTTAGGCTGCGGGGAGCTTGATGCTGTGTCAACTGGCGCAGCAGATCGGCGATCACCCGTACTGCCTCGAGGTCGTCGGGCAGGGCGAGGAGCGAACGCGCCGGGTCCAGGCGCTCCAACAGCATGGAGCCCGAGAGGGGTTCGTGGTCCAGCAGTCGGACGGCGCCGCACCCGTCCCAGGCATCCAGGGCTAGGGGTTCGCCCGCCGTTTCCTCGTCCACGGGCTGCAGTTTGAGCACGGCGGGCGTCCCGTCGGCGCGCAACACAGGCAGCACCAGGCCGACGACGCCGTGCGCGGGCGGCCCGTCCGGCCGCAGCTCCCAGCGGTCGAGCAACTCGCCTGCCAGGGCGGGCAGTCGGGCCGCCCAGGCGCGGCCCTCCGCGCCGAGGAACTCCTCCAGGGACGCGGCCAGGTCGGGCGGGACATCGACGGGCATCGGGCGGGCTCCTCTCGAGCGGTCCCGTTCAACCTAAGCGATCCCGTTCAATCCGGCCCGGGCGATCCCGCTCGCCCCAAGCGATCCCGGTCAATCCGGCCCGGGCAGTCCCGCTCACCCCAGGCCGAATGCCTCCGCCGCGGCGGCCGCGAAGCCGTCCGGGTTGTCGAGCATGATGTTGTGCCCGCAGTCCGGGACGGCGACCACCCGCACGCCCGCCGCGCGGAGCCCGCCCGTGCCCGCCAACTCGCCGTCCGCCGCCGGGTGGAGGAAGGTCCGCGGGAGGTCGAGGCCGAGCAGCAACTCGCGCATGGCCGGGACCGTCGCCCGGGCCAGGTGGCGGGCGCTGCGGTAGAGCGCTTCCGGGCCGGCCAGCCGCATCGTGGACCACCAGAACGGCCCGACCCGCTCGGCGACTTCCTCCCGGCCGTCGGCCAGGAACTCCGCCTCGGTGTAGCCCGCGATGCCACTGCTGCCGGGCCGCTGCCGGTCGGGGGTGACCGGGTCCAGGTTGGCGTCCACCAGGACGAGTCGGGAGACCAGCCCGGGGTGCCGGTGGGCGAGGACGATCGCGATCGCGCCGCCCATGCTGTGGCCGACCACCTCGACCCGGCTCAGCCCGGCCGCTCGCACCGCCGCCGCGACCGCGTCGGCGTGGTCCTCCAACGTGTACCCGAAGTCCGCCGGACGGTCGCTGATGCCGAAGCCGAGCAGGTCCATCAGGAGCGAGCGGCGTCCGGCGAGCAGCGGGTGGGCGGCGGCCGCCGCGAAGTAGACCGGCGAGGTGGCACCCAGGCCGTGCAGGTAGAGCCGGGCCGGCTCGGCGCCGGGCAGTTCGACCCAGCGGATCAGGTCGCCGTTCGGGGTAACGGGGGCGTGGCGCATCGCGAGGACTCCTCTGCCAGGGGAAGCACCCGGGAACCGCCGGGAGCACCCCGGGAACAGCGGGGAACAGCCGGGAGCACCGGGGGAACGCCGAAACCATACCTCGCGATCGAGGTATCCCGCAGTCAATATACCCATGGATCGAGGGATGGGCGTGAGAGGGTGTCCCCATGTTCAAGCTCGCGATCCTCGGGTTCCTGTACGGGCGGCCGCTGCACGGCTACGAGCTGCGCCGCCACCTCTCCGCGCTCTCCGGGCATGTCCAGCCGATCAGCGACGGCACGCTCTACCCCGCGATCAAGCGCCTGGAGGCCGCCGGACTGCTGGTCCGCCGGACCGAACCCGGCAGCGCCGCCGCGCCCCGGCACACCCTGCACCTCACCGAGGCCGGCCGCGCCGCACTGCTCGACCAGCTGCGCGAGCCCGAGCCACTGGACATCAGCGACGAGAACCGCTGGTTCACGCTGCTCGCCTTCCTGCGCCACCTCGAGGACCCCGCCGCCCAGGCCGCCGTGCTCCGCCGCCGGCTGGCCTTCCTCTCCGAGCCGGCGAGCTTCTACTACGACGGCGACCGCCCGATGGGCGCCGAGGAGTTCGCCGACCCCTTCCGGCGCGGCCAGCTGCTGATCGCCCGCGCCACCACCGAGGCCGAACTCGGGTGGCTGCACGCCACGTTGGCCGAGCTGGAGGGCGGCGAGCAGTAGCGGGCGCGCCGGAACGCACTGTGGCCCGGACCGACCGTCGAAGGGTCGGTGCGGGCCACGGGCAAGGGTCTCCGGCATCCCGGAGCACGATCGGCGCCGGCGGGTACGGGATTCAGTGCTGGTGGTGGGCGTGAACCACGGCATGGCCGCGCCCCCGGCCGATCATCCACTTGTTGACCGGGACGGTCAGCCCGAAGGCCAGGGCCAGCGAGCCCGCCAGCGCCACCCAGAACAGCAGGTCACCGAGGCCGGCGCTCCGACGCCCGTTCGGCGCCGCTTCCCTCGCTCCGTCGATGATCGAAGTTATACCCCCCTGGGGTACCTTGCAAGCCCTTGACGGCGCCCCCTTCCCACCCGCGCCCATCCGTGCTCGGATGAAGGACATGACCGACGACCGACGCAAGGGCTATGACGGAACGGGCGCGGGCGCGATCACCCCGGACGGCTGCGCCGTCGAGGTGTGGAGCCGACTCCCCGCGGGCAACGCCCCGGACGTGATCGAGGCGGCGGTGCCGCCCGGCGCGAGCATCCTCGAACTGGGCTGCGGCGTCGGCCGGATGACGCACCCACTGGCCGACCGCGGCTTCACCGTGACGGCCGTGGACGAGTCCGCCGAGATGCTGGCCCGAGTCCGCGAGGACGTCCGCACAGTGCGCAGCCCGATCGAGAAGCTGGACCTCGGCGAGCGCTTCGACGTCGTCATGCTCGCCTCCTTCCTGGTGCACGCCGGTGATGTGACGGTTCGTCAGAGACTGCTGGAGACCTGCCGTCGCCACGTCGCCGAGGACGGCTGCGTGCTGGTGCAGCGCGAGGGCGAGGACTGGCACCTGAACGTGCCGCGCGAGAGCGCGATCGGCCCTGGCGCGTGGTCCCGGCTCGTCTCCGCCACACCGGTCGGCGACGGCGTGAACTCCGTCCGCTGCGAGTACGAGTTCCCGGACGGCACCTGGACGCAGACCTTCCTGTCCCGGCCACTCGGCACCGAGGCGTTCGAACAAGCCCTGGCCGAGGCCGGCCTGACGGTCGAGCGCTACCTGACGGAGGACCGCACCTGGGTCCGGGTCCGGCCCGTGGACTGACCGCCCGCGGCCGGAAAGGGGCCCGTTCGCAAAGGCCGAACAAAGGGTGAACCAAGAACTGTCACTTTCACCCCGTACCATCGGCCGCGCGCCGGGCCCGCGCGCGGCCTGCGGGCCGGGCGGGTCGCGGTCGTCCGCACGCCCGTTCCGACCCGCAAGGACCCGCCCATGCCGCCCCTGCCGCCCCCGCCCCCCACCCGACGGATATCCGCGGCGGGTGCCCGGTGATCAACTGGTTCCACGGGGCCGTTCTCGGTCTGATCCAGGGGCTCACCGAGTTCCTGCCGGTCTCCTCCAGCGCCCACCTGCGGGTCTTCTCCGCGCTGCTGGGCTGGGACGATCCGGGCGCGGCCTTCACGGCGGTGACCCAGCTCGGCACCGAGACGGCGGTGCTGATCTACTTCCGCCGGGACATCGCCTCGATCGTGAAGACCTGGGCGCGGTCACTGGTCCGCCCGGCGCTGCGCTCGGATCCGGACGCCCGGATGGGCTGGTTCGTGATCATCGGCACCCTGCCGATCGGCATCCTCGGCAAGCTGTTCCAGGACACCATCGAGACCCATCTGCGCGACCTGCGGATCATCGGCACCACACTGATCGTCTTCGGCCTGGTCCTGGCCTTCGCCGACCGCACCCGCGCCGTCCGCAACGCCCGTCCGATCACCGACCTCACGCTGCCGCACGCGGGCATCTACGGCTTCGCCCAAGCGCTCGCGCTGATCCCGGGCGTCTCCCGATCCGGCGGCACGATCAGCGCGGGCCTGCTGCTCGGCTACAGCCGGGAGGCGGCGGCCCGCTACTCGTTCCTGCTGGCCATCCCGGCGGTGCTCGCCTCGGGGGCACTGGAACTGTTCAAGATCGGCGAGGGCCCGGCACCCGCCTGGGGGCCGACCATCCTGGCCACCCTGATCGCCTTCGCGGTCGGCTACGCGGCGATCGCCTGGTTCCTCAAGTACATCTCGAGCCACAGCTTCCTGCCGTTCGTCGTCTACCGGGTGCTGCTCGGCATCCTGATCATCGGACTGGTGGCCGGCGGCGTCCTGACCCCGGACGCAGGCGCGGTGAAGTAGAGCGGCGGAGCGGAGCGGCGAAGTGGAGCGCGGAAGCAGAGCTGAGAAGTAGAACCACGTTTCAGAACCGCTCCCCGAAGGCGCCGGCTCCGGAAAGCAGTGGGCCGGGACACCGTGTCGGTGTCCCGGCCCGCTGAACGGCGAGGACCTAGCGCGGCTCCCGGGTGGCGGTCAGTCGGCCGCGGACGGCGGCGTGGACCTCGGCCTCCTCGGCCGGGTCGGCGGCGAGCCTGCGCAACCGCTCCAGCACACGCGCGTCGCCCGTGGTGGCGACGTGGCGCGCGGCGAGCTCACGTGTCGACTCCTCGCAGTCCCAGAGGCACTCGACGGCCGGCCCCTCGGGAAAGTGCACGTCGGTGGCGGCGAGCGCCCGGGCGGCACGTCCGCGCAGCTCGGAGGAGGCGGCCTCACCGTAGATGTGGCGCAGGACCGGGACGGCGTCGGCGGCGGCCAGCCGCCCCGCACCGTCCACCAACGACCCGAGCCCGGTACCGCCGACCCCGCGCACGGAGATCCAGCGGCGCAGCCCGGCAACCACCAGCGGCCCGTCCTGCTGCTCCCCGGCGTCGGCGAGCAGCTGGACGGCGGCCTCGCCGAGCGCGCTGTCCGCGCCCCCGCTGGCCGGGTCGGCCCAGCGGCGGGCCTGCGCCAGCACCTCGGGGCCGCGCATCCGGCCGAGCAGTTCCAGGGCGGCCCGGACGATCCGGTCGTCGACGTCGGCGGCGGCGGCCTCGATCAGCTCGACCGCGGCCGGGTCCCGTTGGTCGACCAGGTAGCGCAGGGCCGCGCGGCGGGCGCCGGGCAGGCCGTCGCGGGCGGCCTCCAGCAGCGCCGGACGGTCCTCGGGGCGGACGACGGCGGTCAGGCAGCGGGCGGCCGCGGCGGCGCGGCGGTCCACCGCGTCGGGGCCGTTGCCCGGGGAGTCGGTGTCGCGCGCGGGCTCCGGGCGGGCGTCGGGCCGGTCGAGGAAGGCGCCGACGCCGACGCCGCCCAGGTCGCCCTGGTCGGCCCAGGCCAGCACGTCGGCGGTGGACCAGCCCGGGGTGACGCCGCTGCGGTTGATCTGCCGCTGCCAGAGGTCGAAGGGTGACTGCTCACTGGCCGCCGCCACTCTCGGGTGGTAGGCAGCCCACAGCCGCCAGGGCCGGGGCTCGTACGCGTTGCGGATGAACTCACGCAGTTCGGCGTCGCCCTCGGGGCCCGGCGGGAAGTGGTCCAGCACGGCGGTACCGAGCAGCAGCAGGCCCCGGTCGTCGTCGCGCAGGGCGAGTTCGTCGAGGGCCCAGGCCCAGTTGGCGCCCGTGGCGGCGTACTCGCGCAGCATCAGCAGCGCGTCGCGCCGGCCGTACGCGGCGAGGTGGCCCAGGACGGAGAGGGCGAGGCCGGTACGGCTCTCGTCGTCGGTGACGAGGTCCTCGGCGGAGTGGAGGTGGTCCTCGATGCCGTCGAGGGGAGCCTCCAGCTCCATGTAGAGACGGGCGTAGTAGAGGGAGCGGCTCTCGACCTGCCAGTCGGCTCGCGGATCCCTGGTGACGCACTCCTCCAGCGCGGCGATGGCCTCGGCACGGTCGGCGGCCAGCGCATGGAGCTGCCCGTCACCACGGCCTCGCTGCAGGAGGCCTAGGAGGCTGGCACTGGGTGCTATCACTGGCTCGAACATGAGGTCAGCATCCGTTGCGGCGGTCGTAGTGGCAACGGGATTTCCGTCGCCGGGGTCTCTGGTCGGTACTGCGGTGGGCGCCCGGGCGCCGGAATCACCGAAGGTTACCGCCTCGGGCCACCTTCCGCACACAGGGCGACGGAGCCTGCTGCCACAGTGGCATATGCCAGGGGAATTTTGCCTGCGATCTGTCCAAATCGCCCACGGGGGTCAGGACGCTGTGCGACAGTCTTCTCACAACCCGAACGACCCGCACAAAGCGGGCCGAACCGAACGATGGACCCGCCATGAACATGCCCTCAGGCGCCGCCCGCCCGCCGGGCACCGCCACGGTGGACGGCGCCCCGGCGGGCGCGAACGGCTCCGGCTCGAAGGCCTCCGGTGCGAGCACCTCGGACATGGCAGGCGCGGGTGCGACGGGCACCGCGGGCCGACCGGGCCACGCCGGCGGCGGAACGCATGACGACGGCACCGGCGGCGAAGCCGGCAGCGGAACGGACGGCAGAGTGGACGGCACGGCACAGGAGCCGTCCGGCCCCTACCTCGGCGGCGGCAGCAACAACGACAGCCTCCTCGGCTCCGCCGAATGGGACCTGCAGACCGACGGCATCCGCTGGAACGCGGAGACCTACCTCCTCCTCGGTTGCGACCCGGACCGCGGCCCGCTCAGCCTCGACCGGCTGCCCGACCGCCTCCCCGAGGCGGACCGGCCGCTGCTGCGCCGGATGATGACCGACGCCCTGGTGCACGGCCGTGTCGCCGCAGGCACCCTGCGGATCCGCCGGCCCGGCGGACGGCACGGCAGCGTCGAGTGCGCGGGCGAGCCCGTCCTCGGCGCGGACGGCACCGTCACCGCGCTGCGCATGCTGCTCCGCCCGGCACCGCCGGACTGAGCCGCGGCGCCCCGGCGCACCCGGGACCGCGCATCCCGGCCCCGCACGTCAGCCCGCCCCTCAGGTCAGCCGCGGCCGGTTCTTGGCGTCCGCCGCCCGCAGCTCCCGGCCCAGCTCGGCCCGCAGCTCGTCCACCGCCGGCAGCCCCCGGTACGCCGCGGTCAGCCGGTACATCTCGCGCAGCCGGTCCCAGGTCCGGTGCGAGGAGTTCTGGCCGATCAGGTTCATCACCATCTTGGCCTGCAGCTCGGCCGCGTCCGGCTCGCCCGTGATCAGGTGCACCGAGGCCAGGGTGATCCGGTCGAACAACGCCGAGCGCAGCTGCCCGGTGCCCTCCCGCAGGGTGATCACCTGCTCCGCCCGCTTGCGGGCCCTGGGGGCCGCCGCCGGGTCGTGCTCGGCCAGCGTGCGCAGCACCAGGGCCTGCATGCCGCGCAGTTCGGCTTCGTCGAACACCTGCATCCAGGACGGCGGCGGCTCCGGCGACTCCTCGGCGAACAGGTCCTCGGCCTCGCCGAGCAGCCGGTAGGTGTCCTGGGAGTGCCCGATCGAGGCGTGCGCCCAGGCCTCGACGGTGTTCAGCATGGCGCGCGTTCTGGGCACCACCGTGCCACCGGCCGCCTTCGCCGCCGACATCAGGTCGAGCGCGTCGTCGGCCCGGCCCAGGTGGACCATCTGCCGCGCGGCGCGGCTGATCGCCTCGCCGGCCCGCGGCCGGTCGCCGGACTCCATGGCCGCCTCGGCCGCGATCACGAAGTACCGCTGGGCGGTGGGCTCCAGGCCCACGTCGTGCGACATCCAGCCTGCCAGCACCGCGAGGTTGGCCGCGACCAGCCACAGCCGCTGCTCCACGGCGGGCGGGTGCCGGTGCGTCAACAGACCGCCTACCTCGTTGAGTTGACCGACCACCGCCTTGCGCTGCAGTCCGCCCCCGCGGGCCGCGTCCCAGGCCCGGAACACCTGTACCGAGTGTTCCAGCGACTCCACCTCATCGAGCCCGACCGGGCCCGCGTCGTACACGTCCACCACCGGGCGCGCCGCGCTCCCGGTGATCACCTGGCGCGGCCCGGGGACGGCGGCCGCGTACGCGACCGCGTCCCCGCCCAGCCATCCCTTCAGCGAGTCGGCGATGACCGCCCCGGCCGTGAGCGCGGCTCCGGCGCCCACCAATCCACGTCGGTTCAGCATGAGGTCCATTCCCGTGAACTCGGTGAGGACCACGGCTGTTCGATCCGGCGACCACGGCACTGCTGCGGACGGCTCCGCTCCGGACCTGGTGGGCCGGTGTCGTTCCAGACCGAGGTCCTCAGTGGTGACGACACGGCCGAGCCGCTCCGTGAACACGGCAGCCAGCACCCTCGGCACCGGATCGCGCGGGATCTCCCCCTGCTCGATCCAACGTCGTACCCTCGAGGTGTCGGTGGACAGTTGCATCTGCCCCATCGCGGCACCGCGACGATTGACCAGCCGCGCGAGCTCGCCCTTGGACCATCCGGTCAGGACGAACAGATCGGCGAGTCGGGTGTTGGGTCCCCTGCTCAATGAAGCCCCCAGGTTCCTCGGCTCCTTCGAGGCTAGAGGCTCCGGCAAGTGCCAGGCGAGCATTCGCCACCGTTCGCCAGGGCCCGCCAGACTACTAAGCCAGTGCCCGAGGGGTGTGTTGTAGGGGTGCGCCACCTCGCCCCCCGGGTCGGGCGGCGTCCCACCAGCGTCGGGGCAGTCCCCCGACGGTGTCACGGGACGCTCCCGGTCCTCACCCGAGGGGGTGGCGCGGCCGGGTGGCGCGGGAGCGCCGGGCACGGCCACGGCAAGTCCGACCGACCGCATTCCCCAGGGTGCGGACGGCCGGAGCACAGCCGAACAGGGGTTCCTGCACCCCGCGTCCGTGCCCGGCGCTCGCGCACCACCCGCCGTACCGCGACGGCGTACTCCCCCGCCCCGCGGGGGCGCACCACCCAACGCCGTACCGCACCACCCGCAGGGCCGCCGTCACGCCAGGAAGCACACGGCACCAGCCCTCCCCGCCCCCGCGGGGCCGCACCCGCCGACGGACCGGAAGGGACCACCCTCAGCCCATGTACTCCTCAGCGACGACCCCCACGCCGACCGCGACCCGCACCGCGCTGCGCCCCCCCACCGCAGCCGCCGGCCGGCCCGGCCCCAAGCAGGCGCCCCCGGCGAGCCGCCCGGTGGCTCCGCGCGGCGTCGAGGGCCGGGCTGCCGACACCCGGGTCGTCCCGGCCGGCCGTACGGCGCTGGGCCCCACCGGCCGTACCGCACTGGGGCTGCGCGGCCCCGAGGCCGCCCCGCCGGTCGGCAGCCGGCTCCCGCTCGCCCGCCAGGCCGACGGCCAGGTGCTGCGCGCCCGACGTCCCGGCCAGCCCGGCGGAGCGGAGCGGATCGACCCGTCGGCGCTGCAGACCCCGTCGGTACGGGCGGCGCTGGCGAGCATCGCGCGGATATGTCCCGCGTTCACCCCGCGCCAGGTCCTGCGCGAGGGCAGCCGCCACATCCTGGTGGCGGGCACCATCGGGCGGGCCCCGGTGGTCGCCAAGTGCCTGGCGCCGCAGGCGGTGCGGAGTGAGTACTTCGATCAGCTGGTGGCCGACTTCCACCACGAGGTCGCGGTCTACCGGGCATTCGTCCGGCACCGCCCGCCGGTGCGGCTGCCCCGGCTGGTCGCGGCCGACCACGACCGCTGCGTACTGGTCATGGAGCGGATCCCCGGCCGCCCGGCCGCCCGGGAGCGCCACCCGGTCAACGCGCCCACCCCGGGCGAGGTGCGGGCGCTGCTCACCGCCGTCCGTACGCTGAACCTGTGGCGGCCGCCGACCGACGTGTTCCAGCCGCGCCTGGACTACCAGTGGGAGATCGCCCGCTACCACTCGGTGGGCCAGCTCACCGACCGGGACGCCGGCGACCTGCGCGGCCTGCTGCACGGCCTCGGCCACACCCCGCTGCAGCTCTGCCACGGCGACGCCCTGCTCAGCAACATGCTGCTGGCGCCGTCCGGCCCGGTGCTGGTCGACTGGGAGCAGGCCGGCTGGTACCTGCCCGGCTACGACCTGGCGGTGCTGTGGAGCGTGCTCTCCGGGGACACCGCGGCTCGCCGTCAGATCAGCCAACTCGCCCAGAGCGGCGGCACGCTGGCCCGGGACGCGTTCCTGGTGAACCTGGTGCTGGTACTGATGCGGGAAATCCGGCTGTACGACGTGCCGGGCGCCGGCGAGGAGCAGCGGATCATGATCCGCCGACTCTACGACGACGCCGCGCTCGCCCGCCGGGCCGTCCGGGCCGCGGTCGGGACGCGCTGAACCGCCACCCCCGGCAGTTCGGGTCCGAACCGGCCTGCCCGGCCGGGCGTTTTACCGCCGCGCGTCGTACGACCAGGCGTGCTACGGCCGGGCGCCGCGCTCCAGGGCGGCCCGGCCGGCGGCCTCCAGGACGGTCTCGTCCGACGCCAGGTGCACCCGGCTGCTGAGCACGTCCCGCAGGTACCGCTCCAGCGGGTGACGTCGGCTCAGGCCGGGGTTGCCGGTCAGGGCGACGGCCTGCTGGACCGCCGTCGTCGCGGCCCGGGTGGCCAGCAGGTGGGCCGGGCCGGTCCGGGCGACGGCGTCCGGTTCGCCCCGGTCCACCCGGGGCGCCAGGCCCTCGACCAGTTCCTCGGCGCCGATCAGCTGCGCCTCGATCTCGCCGAGGGCGCAGCGGTAGCGAGGCAGGGTGCCGAGCGGCTCGGTCAGGTTGGCCGGGGTGCGCTGGTTGAGGAAGCGGACCAGCCAGGACTCGGCGGCCCGGGCGACACCGATCGCCACCGCGGAGAGGGCCAGATCGTGCCAGGCCCGGGAGAGTTCGGCGTCGGCGTCCTTCGACTCACGGGCGCCGAGGCCGAGTGCGAGGTCGGCCGGCACCCGGACCCCGTCCAGCACGACGTCATGGCTGGCGCTGGCGCGCAGGCCGAGCTGGTCCCAGGTCGGATCGATCTCGAGGCCCTCGCTCTCACCGCGGACCAGGAAGGTCCCGATCCTCGGCTCCTCCTCGTCGGTCCGCGCGGTCACCGCCATCCAGGCCAGCGCCTCGGCGCCGGTGCAGTACGTCTTCCGGCCGGTCAGCAGCCAGCCGTCGCCGTCCCGCCGGGCGACCGTCTCGGGCAGTTCGCCCGATCCCGCGCCGGGCTCCGCCCGCAGCGTGTTGACCAGCGCCGGGCCACGCCGGGACTCGGTGATCAGTCGCCGGTAGCCGGCCGTCGGCCAGTCGGCGAGGCGGGCCTGCTCGGCGTGCCGGAGCAGCGTGAACGCGGTGACCACGGCCACCGAGGCGTCCCCACGGCCGAGTTGGGACAGCACCCGGACGGTGTCGGCAAGCGAGCCGCCCGGTCCGCCGTACTTGCGGGAGACGGTGAGGGTGAGCAGTCCGGCCTCGTGGACCGCCTCGATGCCCTGGTACGGGAAGGTCGCGTCGCGGTCGTGCTCCTCGGCGCGGGCGGCCAGCAGGTCGACCACCCGGGGCAACCCGGCCAGCGCGGTCTCGACCGCCGCGCGGTCGGACGTCGGATGGCCGGATGTCGGACGGCCGGATGTCGGACGGCCTGAATCGGCCTGGCCGGAAGTCGACGGCGGCGAAGACACCGGCGAACCGGTCCGGGAGCGGCCGGCGGAGGGCCGGTCCTCGAGCGGGCGGTCGCCGGAAGGGTGCTCCTCGGTCGAACGGTCGACGGACGGACGGTTGGCGGCGCGGGTCGTCATGATGCTGTGCCTCCGGGCGGCAGCGTGGGCTCGACGGATGCGGGCGGCACGCCGCACGGGCGCGCGGTACCGATTGGCGGCCCCGGAGGTCAGTTCACGGCCCGCCCCCGGGTTTCGGCGTCGACCGGACCCGGCCGACCACCCGCCGCCGGGGGACGGCCCCCTCAGCGGCCCGGACACACCGCGCTGGCGGTGCGCCGCAGATCCAGATGCCTGCGACGGGTCAGCAGCGGAAGACGGCACGGCATGTTCGCGACTGTACGAACCGTTGATCGATACCGTCAAGCGGCATCCGGCCCCCGGGCGGGCGCCGGACGAACCGCCGCCGGCAGCCCCGGGGATCCCGGAGGATCAGCCCTGCTGGAACATGTCCGCGGGGAGCGGCTTGAGCAGCTGATACAGGTCGTCCGAAATCGGTCGGTCCCAGGACGCGATGGTGACCAGGACGCCGTCGCTGCGGCCGAACTGGGCGCAGAACACGCGTTCCTCGCTGACCTTGACCTTCTTCACGATCAGCAGGTCGTCCCCGAGCATGACCGGGAAGTCCTCGGCCGAGACGAACTCGACCGACTCGTCGTTCTCCAGCGCCGCGAGCAGCTGCCGCACCTCGAAGGGCACGTCGTCGCCGGTCTCCCGGGCAGGCGAACCTTCGGGGAGGTTGCCGATGAACATCGCCGGGCCTCTGCCGCCGAACAGGTCGTAGCGCAGGAAAATCCCCTGGCAGGAGCCGTCCGGGCCGGTCATCATGGCCGCACCGAAGTCACCGGGCCAGTCGCCCGGGTCCATCGCGAGCACGTCGAAGTCCGGGCCGGCGGGCTGTCCGGAGCGACGGCGGAGAAAAGACATGGGAACATCGTACGTGTCCGGCACACCGCGCTCGTGGGGTGGGTGGGGCACCGGCGGGGGGCGGGCGGGAGCATCGACGCTCAGAGACCAATGTTGACTCTGAGCAACCGTCCGGGCTACGTTCGGTTCAGCACGACAGCCGTTCTGGTTTTCACCCTCCGGGGGGACGGCATGTCGCAACGCGGCCCTACCCGCGTATCCCTCACCGTGCACTTGTCGTGCCGAACTGCCGAGCACCCAGCTTCGTCGTCGCACACAGCACAAACACAAGCCAACAGTTCCATGCATCACAAGCCAGATCCGCGGGGCCCCGGCCCGTCGCTCCCGTGGATCTGCTCGGGACGCCGCCGCGTGGGGGCGTGCGGGTCCCGAGCATCGGTGCCGCGATCCGAGTCGCTCTCGGGTTCGGCGCCAGCCTCCCGGCGACTGCCGGCCCCTTGTGGGCCGGGACCGGCCGACGCACCCCGGTGCGCAGGGGATGACTGGGAGGATGGCCTGGCAACGCTGCCGGGCCGCACAGCAGGCGCCGTGTCTGGCCGCGTGGGGGCGGTGGGCACGGCGTCTGCCTGTGCTCATACTCTGAGCTGAGTTTGTCTAACAGTCAACAGAAATTCTGACGGGGCACGCTCAATAGATCATCAGTTGTGATGTTCCGACCGGAAAACCGCCTGCGGAGCGGGCCCCCGGTCGGTTCCGGGGGCCCGCTCCGCAGTGGCTCAGGCGAGCGGCTCGAGGCTGCTTCGAGCGGCTCAGGCGGCTCAGGCGAGCGGCTCAGGTGAGGTCGAACTCGCCGTCCCGGGCGCCGAGCACGAACGCCCGCCACTCCGCCGGCGTGAAGACCAGGACCGGCCCCTCCTCCTGGCGGCCGTCCCGCATCCCGATGTACCCGTCCACGAACGCGATCTGGACGTCTCCGACCCCCTGGCTGCTGCACAGCCACTCCGCGCCGGTGAAGTCCACCCTCGGCTTCCCGCTCGGCGCCAGGCCCGGCTGCGCGCCACCGGCCTCCGTGTCCGTCCCAGTGTTGACTGCCACTGACCGATCTCCTCCCGACGATGTTCCGGGCCCAGCCTAGCCACACCGCCCGGCCCCGGTCAGCGGGTTGACGAGGACTCCTCCGGCTATGGACGGGCGCCGCCGGAGGGCGGCTCGAGGCGCGGCGGAAAGGTCGAGGCGTGTCCCGACCGGCGGCGGCGGCGGGCAGCTGCCAGAGTGCTGCCAGGGCGCCACCCGGGCCGACAAGCGCGGGAGAGCGCCCCCTCCGACCTACAGAGCCCTCCGCGGCCCCCAGGGGCCGGACCGCACCGCCGACGACCCCGCCCACCCCAACACCCACCGAACCGCCCAAGGGAGCAGCCGATGAGCCGCCGGGACGGCACCCGCGCCGACGTCATCCCCATCTCCGACGCCCCCTCGGCCCACCCCCCGGCACCCCGTACGCCTCCCTCGGCCACGCCACTGCCCCGGCCGACCCCCGCCCGGCCCCCCACGCACGGCCGGGTCGGCATCGTCCTGGTCTCGCACAGCCAGGAACTGGCCACCGCCGTACGCAACCTCGCGCTCGCATTGACCGGATCCGACTCCCCCGCCCCGATCTCCGCGACCGGCGGCGACCCGTCGAACGGGCCCGGCATCAGCGCCGTCCTGGTGGCCGCCGCGACCCGCCGGGTGGACCAGGGCCACGGCGTCGTGGTGCTCGCCGACCTGGGCGGCGCCGTCACCACCGTTCGCGCCCTGCTGTCCGACGCCGACGAGCACGGCCTGCCGTTCCCGGTCCGGTTCGCCAACGCCCCGTTCGTCGAAGGCGCGGTGGCCGCGACCGCGACCGCGACGGCGGGCGGCGACCTGGCGGCGGTGCTGGACGCAGCCGAGGAGGCCTACCGGCAGCACAAGGGCTGACCGGGGGCCGAGCCCGCGGCCGGTCAGGGGCGCTCCTTGCCCTCCCAGGTGAAGACCGCCGGGCCCTCGCACTCCAGCGCGTGGCGCAGCCGCTCGTGCTCGGACTCGATCATCGGCGGCAGCTCGTCCAGTGCGAACCAGCCGACCTCGAGCGACTCGTCGTCGTTCACCCGCGCCTCTCCGCCGACCGCACGGCAGCGGAAGGTCAGCACCAGGTACTGCGTCACATCGCCGTTCGGGTACGTCACCTGCGGCGAGACGGTGACCGAGGCGAGCAGCTCGGGCACGGCCACCACGCCGGTCTCCTCCTCGCACTCGCGCACCACGCCGTCGCCGGGCTGCTCGCCGGGGTCGAGGATCCCGCCGACCGGCGCCCAGCGGCCGTCATCGGCCCGGCGGGCGAGCAACACCCGGTCGCGATCGTCCAGCACGACGGCGACGACGGCGCTCAGCCACAGCGGGCGGTGGCCCACGAGGGAGCGGAGGTCGGCGAGGAAGGGGGGAATTGCCATGTGGCGCAGCCTATCGGGGCGGCTGCCGGCCGGGGTGGGGTCGGCCGGGGTCGGGTCGGCCGGCTCCGCTCGAGCGGCTCGGGTCGGCCAAGTCGGCCGGGTCGGGGCGGCCGGGTCTGCTCAACCGGGTCGGCGCGGCCGGTCTCCGGTGGGGCGCAGCCGGTCGGTGGTCGGGCGCACCAAAGCGAGGATGGTGAGGCCGAGGATGTGCAGGTCGAGCCGGAGGGAGCGGTGCTCGACGTACCAGAGGTCGAGTTCGGCGGCATGACCGTGGAGCTGGGCCCAGCCGGTCAGCCCGGGGCGCACGGCGAACCGGCCGCGCTCGCGGCAGGAGTAGCGGCCCAGCTGATCGGGCCGGGCCGGTCGGGGGCCGATCACCCCCATCTCGCCGCGGACGACGTTCCAGAGCCGCGGCAGTTCCTCCAAGCCGGTGCGGCGCAGCAGGGTGCCGAACCCGCTGTCCCCACCCGTCCGGAAGCGCAGGATCTGGAACTCGCGGCCGTGCTGCCCGGCTCGGGTCTGCCGCTGGAGCACCGGGCCACCCCTGGTGCAGCGCAGCAGGACGGCGATCAGTACGGCCAGCGGTAGCGCGACGATCGCGGCCAGGGCGGCGAGGGCGAGATCACCACCGCGTTTCATGAGGTGGACATGGCACTATCCGATCTGCCGCTCATCGCTCCCCCTCTACGGCGCTTCGAGCCGGAAGAACGCATTCACAGTAGAGGCGCGATGAAGCCGCCGTCCAAGAATGGTGAAAGAAGGGGGCGGGAGATTGTCCGACAGGACGATATTCGGTCGGTCTGACCAATTTCGCTCGATCTGCCGTTTCGAAATTCCGAACGCGATCGACATACGGGCGAGCGGGCGGGTGGCCCCGTCAGTGTTCTCCGGCCGGCGCCTCCAGCCCGTGTCGTCCGGTCGGCTCGTCCGCCTCTAGAGCGCGGCGCGGCGCCGGTCACGAAAGTGACCGAAGGCGATCCGACCGAGCAGCAGGACACCCGCCGCCAGGCAGCCGGCCACCGCCATCGCCCAAGCCGGGCCGCCACTGTCCGGAACGAGCACCGCCACGACGATCCCCGCCGCCAGGCAGGCCACACCCACCACGGCCAGCGGAAGCTGGTGGGTAACCAGGGCTCCGCCACTGCACACGCGAGCCATCCGAGAAGCGCCGTGCAAGTGGAAGGGGTCACGGTCCGCATCTGCCATGAGCCCAAGGTACCCCGGGCCGAAGCAGGAGGCAGCCCGCAGGGAGTGCAGGACCGAACACTCTGCGCGACCGACGGATCGGTACCCGTCCGGGGTCGGGCGGGGGTGGCTACGGGGGTGGCTACGGGGTGATTGCGGGGCGACACGGCGGCCGATCCGGGCCCCACCGAAGCAGCGCCCGATGCCCCCGGATGCGCATTCCTACTCCACAATCAGTCCACGAAAAATCCTCGTCCCCCCGGTACAACCATCCCCGCGGTGCAACGGTCTCAATGGCATTGAGTGATCCAGGAGCCGTTCGAGGGACGGGTGTGAACCCCCCACCGAGAACAGGAAAGTCCAGGGGCGGAGCCGCCGACCCCTGGAGTCGGAGGCCGGGCTCCGTCCTCCGGCGGTACCGCCACGCCGCTCGGCGAACGAGGGGGAACCGTGCCGCAGTCCCAGTCCACAACATCGATCTCCATGGCCCGCGCCAGGCCCATGCCCGGCGTGCGCGCACTGCCGCCCCCTGTCAGGTGGGCTGCGGACCGGCACGAGGTGAGCCGACACGGCGGGGGCCGTCGCCGACTGACCGTCGAGACGGAACAGCAGGACGCGCGGGGCGAATGGCTGCGGTTCGCCCCCGTCCAGCCGCTGTTCCGGGCCCGGGCCGCCCAGCGCCTCGCCGTGCTCGCGTACCACGGGGTGACCGACCACCGGTCGTTCGGCGCCCAACTCGACCGGCTCCAGCGGCTCGCCACTCCCGTGTCGCTCACCGCCGTCCTCCAGGCCGTGGCCGAGCGGCGGCCACTGCCGCCCCGGAGCGTCCTGGTCACCTTCGACGACGCCGACCGGAGCGTCCTCACCCACGCCCTGCCCGCCCTCGACGCCCGTGGCATTCCGGCCACCGCCTTCGTCATCTCGGAGCTCATCGGCACCGAGCGACCGTTCTGGTGGCACGAGGCCGACTTCCTCGCCCGACACGGCGGCCGCGCCCGCTCGCTCGACTGCGGCCACCCGTCCCAGCTGCTCCGCCGACTCAAGGCCATGCCCGACCCGGACCGCCGACGCAGCCTCCACGAGCTGCGCGTCAGCGCCGACCGCCGACCGCCCCGCCAGGAACAGCTCACCCCCGCCGACCTCCTCGCCCTGCGGGACGGGGGCGTCGCGATCGGCAACCACACCCAGGGGCACCCGTGCCTCGGACGCTGCGACGACGACACCGTCCGCGCCGAGATCACCGGCGCCCACGAGGCCCTCACCCGCTGGCTCGGCGAACCGCCGACCGCGTTCGCCTACCCGGACGGCGGCCACGACCCCCGTGCCGAAACCGTCCTGCAGGAACTCGGCTACCGCCTCGGCTTCCTCTCCGACCACCGCCTGGGCCCCCGCCTCCCCTCCCACCCCCTCCAGATCAGCCGCCTCCAGGTCGACTCCACCACCAGCACCCGCCGCTTCGACACCATCCTCTCCGGCCTCGAACCCGCCTACCGCCGCTGGCGCCGCCAAGCCGTCGCCTGACCCCCCGCGCGTGCCCGACAGTCATTCGAAATGCCAATAGGGCACGGAACTGGCGCCTTGAGGGATATCTATGCGGGTAGCGCGTGCACGGGAAGTCGGCTGGGTCGACTTCCTGTGCACGGCGCCATGTCTACGCGAGTAGAAGACTGCCACGGATTAGCCTCGGGACATTACCGGGCATGGAAGTCGAATCGGCCGATTCCCCACACGTCGCCGCATCGCGATCGCGCCGGCGGTTGAGCGTGCCGCCGCCAGGGGTGACCCATGCGCGAGAAGTCGATCAGGCCGACTTCTCGTGCACGGCAAGCACCCGCCGCGCAGTCTACGCGGGTAGATCCAGCCCTGCGCAGACCGTCGCGCGCCAACACTCCAAGCCGCCCGGCGGCGGGCGATCCGGCACCCCACCCGCACAGGAAGTCGGCCAGGCCGACTTCTCGCACCCCGCAAGCCGAGCGGCCCAACTTTCTACGCGAGTAGACAGCGCGCGCCGCAGCCGCCCCGGGACATCGCCGGGCACAGGAAGTCGGGCCAGCCGACTTCCTGTGCAACGCACCGCGCCCTCGCCCACCAGGCAGGCGGGCCCGCACCAGCCCCCGCACAAGCACTGGGTGGCCGGTGCGTGAGAAGTCGGCCCAGTCGACTTCTCACGCACCACAAGCAGGCTGTCTATGCGAGTAGATACAGCGCCGCTGCAGACAGGCCGGCACCGCCAAGCGCAGGACGTCGGATCGGCCGACTTCCTGTGCGGCGCACCGCAACCCGGCCTGCAAGGGTGCCCACAAGCACAGGCAGCTCGCACCAGAAGTCGGCCTGGTCGACTCCCAGTGCAATGCACCCCCACCCCGCCCATCGAACGCGCCCACGGCCACGGGCTCAGGCGAGTACCGGATGGCCGTCGCGCGAGAAGTCGGATCGGCCGACTTCCTGCGCAACGCACTGTGGCCTGGCCCGCCGGACCGGCCACCAGCAGGCAGCTCGCGCGAGGGGTCGACTGGGCCGCTTTCCATGCGGCGCATCGCAGGTCACCCGCCGGGCTGGCCGCGGGCGCCGGCCTGCACAGGGCGTCGGCCTGATCGACTTCCCGCGCGCGACAGGCAGGCAGACAGGCAGGGCCCAGCCTCCTACGCGAGTAGATCCAGCCTGGGCGACGTCGCCGGACGCAGGAGGTCGGATCGGCCGACGTCCTGCGCAGCGCACTGCGGCCCGGCCCGCCGGACCGGCCACCAGCAGGCAGCTCGCATCAGAAGTCGGCCGGGCCGACTTCCTGTGGCTGCCGGGTCGGGCGGTGGGGGCGGCGCATCTACGCGGATAGAAGTGCCGGGCAGCGGATCTGCCGGCATTTCCTGCGGGAAATGGGGCGGCCCGGATTTTCTTCATCGCGCAACGGAAATCGGCAGCAAAGCCCATTTGCGGGTATTCAGGGCGCCGCGCCGTGTCTGGCACTTTGTGTGTGAATCCGGCTGTTGGGTCCCGAAATCGCCGCCACGTGGGACTGATGTGTGGCCGCCGTTGCCGGGATGGATCAGCCGATGAGGGTGGCCAGCGCGTTGCCCTGTGGGTAGAGGGCGGCGGCCGGCGGGAGTACGGCGGGGAGGCCGGCGTGAAGCACGGTGAGGGTGCCCGTCCCCGTGCGGGTGGGGTCGCTGACGCGACGGAGGGCCTGGGCGGCGACGGCGTCGGCGGAGCCGAGCAAGGTGAGCGCGGGGGACGCGGTCGGGGCGACGGCGGCGCGGATGCGGTCGTCGACGAGTTCGTAGTGGGTGCAGCCGAGCACGAGGACGTCGGTGCCGGCCGGCGTGCGGGCGGCGGCGTCGGCGATGGCGGCCGTGATGGCGTCGTCGTCGCCGTGCTCGACGGCGTCCGCGAGGCCCGGGCAGGCGACCTCCGTGACGTCCGCCGTCCCGCCGAAGTCGCGGATCAGTCCGCGCTGGTAGGCGCTCCCGGTGGTGGCCGGGGTGGCCCAGATGGCGACCCGGCCGCCCAGTGCGGCAGCGGGCTTGATGGCCGGGACGGTGCCGATCACCGGCAGTCCGGGCTCCAGTTCGGCGCGCAGGGTGGCGAGCGCGTGGACGGAGGCCGTGTTGCAGGCGATCACCAGCGCGTCGGGTTCGAGCGCGGCGGCGGCCCGGCAGCAGCCGAGGGCCAGTTCGGTGACCTCTTCGGGCGTACGCGGCCCCCAGGGCATCGAGGCCGGGTTGGAGGACAACACCAGGTCCGCGTCCGGGCGCAGCTTCCGGAGGGTGGCGGCGGCGGCCAGCAGGCCGATTCCGGAGTCCATCAGTGCGATCTTCACGGGTCAAGACTTTAGTCGATCCGCCCGCTCGGCCCTGTTCTGCGGCAGACTGCCGGGGTGACCGTCCTGCTGTGGATCGCCGCGTTCTCCCTGCTGGTCTGGCTCTGGCTGGCGTGCTGCCACGGCTTGTTCTGGCGCACCGACGTGCGGCTGCCGCCGCGTCGCCCGCCGGTCCGCTGGCCGCAGGCGGCGATCGTGGTGCCGGCCCGGGACGAGGCGGCGGTGCTGCCGGTGAGTCTGCCGACGCTGTTGGCGCAGAAGTACCCGGGGCGGGCGCGGGTGATCCTGGTGGACGACCACAGCTCGGACGGCACGGGCCCGCTGGCGGCGGAGCTGCGGACGATCGACGGGCTGGAGCTGACCGTCACCACGCCTCCCCCGTTGCCGCCCGGCTGGACGGGCAAGCTGTGGGCGCTGCGGCACGGGGTGGAGCTGGCCGGTCCGGACGTGGAGTACCTGCTGCTGACGGACGCGGACATCGCGCACGGCCCGGACTCGCTCGCCGAGCTGGTGGCGGCGGCCGAGAGCAACGGCCTGGACCTGGTGTCGCAAATGGCCCGGCTGCGGGTGGAGACCGGCTGGGAGCGCCTGATCGTGCCGGCCTTCGTGTACTTCTTCGCCCAGCTGTACCCGTTCCGCCGGAGCAACCGTCCGGGTGCCCGGACGGCGGCCGCGGCGGGCGGCTGCTCGCTGGTGCGGCGCGAGGCGCTGGAGCGGGCCGGCGGGGTGGCGGCGATCCGGGGCGCGGTGATCGACGACGTGTCGCTGGCCCGGGCGGTGAAGTCCACCGGCGGCCGGACCTGGCTGGGTCTCGCCGGGGAGGTGGACAGCGTCCGCCCGTACCCGCGGCTGGAACAGCTGTGGCGGATGGTGTCGCGCAGCGCGTACGCCCAGCTGAGGCACTCGCCGCTGCTGCTGCTCGGGACGGTGCTGGGGCTGGCGCTGGTGTACCTGGTGCCGCCGGTGGCGACGGTGGCCGGGCTGGTGGCCGGGGCGCCGGTGGTGGCGGTGGCGGGTGGGGCGGCGTGGGCGCTGATGGCGGGGACGTACCTGCCGATGGTCCGGTACTACGGGCAGCCGGCCCCGGCCGTGGTGCTGCTGCCGTTCACGGCGGGGCTGTACCTGCTGATGACGGTCGACTCGGCGGTGCAGCACTGGCGCGGCCGGGGCGCGGCGTGGAAGGGCCGGACCTACTCGCGGGCGTGACCCCTGTACACGCCCGCGAGCAGGCGTCCTCCCCCGCGGACCGGGGGAATCCCCGGCGTCGTGTGCCGATCGGCTCCATACTGCTCGGATGGACCGTCAGCAGATCTCCCGCCTCGCCCATGCCCACCACCCGATCGCTGCCCCGCTGGCGGACGAGTCGGTGGCCCGTCTGCTGGACCGCGCGACGGCCGGGAAGGAGGACGGCCGGGCGCTGGACCTCGGTTGTGGCGAGGGCGCCTGGCTGGTCCGGGCACTGGCCGCACGCCCGGGCTGGCAGGCCGTGGGGGTGGACCTGGACGCCCGGGCCCTGACCCGCGCCCGGGAGACCGCGACCGCTCTCGGCGTCGTACGCCGGATCGGCCTGCACCACCTGGACGCACGGGAGTTCACCTCGAAGGAGCCCTTCGACCTGGTGCTGTGCGTCGGTTCCACGCACGCCTTCGGCGGACTGCTTCCGACGCTCTCGGCGGCCCGCGAACTCCTGGCCCCGGGCGGCCGGTTGCTGGTCGGCGAGGGATTCTGGCAGCGCGATCCGTCCCGGGCCGCCCTGGACGGGCTGGGTGCGACCCGGGACGAGTTCGCGGATCTGGCGACGACCACCGACCGGGTCCTCGCGGACGGCTGGACGCCGGTGTCCGGGTACGTCAGCACGGAGCGGGAGTGGGACGACTACGAGTTCGCCTGGACGGGCTCGCTGGCCGAGTGGGCGCTGGACCACCCGGACCATCCGGACGCGGCGGCCGCCCGGGAAGCCGCCGACCGGCACCGGGCGGAGTGGCTGCACGGCTACCGGGGGATGTTCGGCTTCGTCACGTACCTGCTGCGCCGCGACTGAACACTGCCACGGCTGAACGACCCTGGCCCGTCGGCTACTTCTGTGTACGCGCGAGGAAGTCGTCGATCAGCGGGGCGATTTCGGGCAGCTTCTCCTCCAGTGCGAAGTGCCCGGTGTCGAACACGTGCAGCTCGGCCGCGGGCAGGTCGCGCAGGTAGGCGCGGGCGCCGGGCTCGGTGAAGAAGGGGTCGTTGCATCCCCAAAGGATCAGCGTGGGCGGCTGGTTGGCCCGCAGCCAGGCCTGCCAGGCGGGGTAGAGTTCGACGTTGGAGAAGTAGTCGAGGGCCAGTTCGACCTGGATGTCCTTGCGGCCGGGCAGGTCGAGGAAGTGCTGGTCGAGGGTCCAGCCGTCGGGGGCGACCAGGCTCGGGTCGCCGGTACCGCCCTCGTACTGGCTGCGGGTGATCTCCAGGGTGAGGATCGAGCGGGCGGCCTCCCCGGCGCCCGGGACGCCTCGCCGGTTGGCAATGAACTCCCGCGCCTGGTCGGAGAGTCCCTCCTCGTAGGCGTTGCCGTTCTGGACCACCAGACCGGTGACCCACTCCGGGTGGCGGGTGGCCAGGCGCAGGCCGACGGGGGCGCCGAAGTCGAAGACGTACAGCGCGAAGCGGTCCAGGCCGAGGGCGAGGCAGAAGCCCTCGATCACGTCAGCCAGGGTGTCGAAGCGGTACGTGAAGGTGTCGGGTGCGGGGCTGTCACTGTGGCCGAAGCCCGGGTAGTCGGGGGCTATCAGGCGGTAGCGGGTACCGAGCGCGTCGAGCAGCCGGGCGTACTGGTGAGAGGCGGACGGGAAACCGTGCAGCAGCAGGAGGACGGGGGCGTCGGCCGGGCCGGTTTCGCGGTAGAAGATGCGCAGCCCGTCGACGTCGACGTGGCGGTGGTGGATGTGTGGGATCGTCAGCTCGCTCATGCTAACCATTAAACAGCATTTTAGTGGTTAGGCAAGGCCTGCGAGTGAGAGCACATGAGCGAGCTGACACATCGCCACGGACACCGTGGCGCTCAGTCCTTCTTCAGCTGCTCCTGCTGCACCAGGTAGTCCAGCACCTCGGGCATCGCCTCGACGCCGCCGGCCTTCGTCGGCGAAGTCCGGTACTCGCCCTGGACGATGACCGTCGGCAGCTCGTTGATGCCGTAGCTGGTGAACGCGGCAGCGGCGTCGTCGACCGACTGGCGCACCTCGGCGGACCGGTAGGCCTGGCCGAAGAGCTGGGCGTCGATGCCGTGGCGGACGGCCCAGTCGGTGGCGGCGGCCTCGGTGGTGAGGTCGGCGCCCTCGTCGCGGACAGCACGGAAAACACTGGTCTGCAGACGCTCGACCATGCCGAGGCGCTCCAGCGTGTAGTACATCCGCGCATGGCCGCGCTGCACACCCTCGTCCGGGCTGGCCGGCCAGATCGCCGGGACGCGGCGCAGCGAGACGTCGTCGCGGTGCTTCTCGGCCCAGGCCTGCAGGGGCTGTTCGAGCGCCTGCGAGTGGTCGCAGTCGTACCAGAAGAACTCCACCGCCTCGGTCCGGGCGCTCTCGCGCACCGGTTGCGGGTGGTCGAGCCTAACGAACTTGGCGCCCTCGGAAGGGAGTTGGTGGATCGCCGCGCCGGCCTGGGCCGGGGACGCGGCGATCCCGGCAGCAACGGCGAGCAGGACGGTGGACCGCAGCAGCGACTTCGAGTTCACACCGGGCAGTGTGCTGGTGACGGTTCGCTACCGGCGAGTCGGTGCGCGGCGGCAGGCCGGGATTCGCCCGAACGGCGTACCCGGGGCCGACGCGTCGGCCGGCTCGCCCCGCGTCAGTCGGTCGGCTCCGTACCCGCGGTCCACACCTCGGCGACCAGCCGTTGCCAGGCGTCCACCACCGCGCCCAGCTCGAAGTGCTCCAGCGCGTGCGCCCGGGCCGCCGCACCGAGGCCCGCGCGGTTGACCGCCAACACCTTGCCCAGCGCCTCGGCGAGGGCGAGCGGGTCGCCGGGGGCGACGAGCGCGCCGGTGGCGCCGTCCCGGACGACCTCACGGACCCAGCCGACATCGGTGGCGACGGCGGGCACTCCGGCCAGTGCCGCCTCGATCAGCGCGCCGGGAACGCCCTCGCTGTCGCTGGTGAGCAGCAGTGCGTCGGCGGCGCGGTACAGCGGGGCCGGGTCGGGCAACGGGCCGAGGAAGTGGGCGCGGGCGGCGGCCGGGTGGCGGGCCAGTGTCTCGCGCAGCGGGCCGTCCCCGGCGACGGCGAGCCGGACGTCGGGCAGGCGGTCGAGCACGTCGAGGGCGAGGTCGAGCCGCTTCTCGGGCGCTATCGCGCCGATCCAGGCGACCAGCAGGACGTCCGCCGGCAGGCCCAGCGCGTGCCGGGCGGCGCGCCGGTCGTCCCGGCCGTCGGCGGGCGGATAGCTCTCGGCGGCACGGGAGTTGGGGATCACGTGCACCTTGCCGTCGGGCAGTGCGAACTGCTCCTCGAGGACGGCACGCGCCTCGCCAGTGAGCGTGGTGACGGCGGCGGCGCGGTGCATCAGCGCGCCGCCGCGCACCCGGCGCAACCGGGTGGCGGTCCAGTAGCGGGGGTGGCCGACGGAGACGTAGACGAACGGGGTCCGGGTCCCGGCCAGGGCGAGGGCGCAGGCGGCCAGGGTGTCGGAGCCGTGGGCGAGCACGACGTCGGCGGCGCACGCGGCGGAACGCAGGGCTCGCAGGGTGGTCGGGCGAAGTCGGCCGGGGCCCAGGACGGCGGCGCTGCGCAAGCCGGAGACATCGGGGCAGTCCCCTGGATCGGCCTCCGCGGCGCCGCGGTGGACGGCCGGGTGCGGGGCGAGGGCGCACAGCGCGGAGGACTGGCCCCGGCGGCCCAGTTCCCGGTGGAGGTCACGGGCGAAGTTCTGGGCGCCCCCGCGGCGTGTATCACTGATCAGATGCAGGACACGCGGACGGGTTCCGGCCGGATCGGCCGACATATGGTCGGGCATGGACCGACCTTGGCACAGTGCTCCGCCCAGGACAGCCCCTTCGCGCAACCTGATGGTGGCCCATCCGCCCGCGCTTGTACACCCGATGTGCGCCAGAGAGCCGCCGTCGTGCGCCGGTTACGACCACCGCGCGCCCCGTCTCACCCCCTGCCGCGCTCCGGTTCGCCTCCGTCGCGCCGTACCGCCTCCGTCGCGCCTCACCGACTCCGCCCCTTCGTCCTGGCGTCCTGGCGTCCTGGCGTCCTGGCGTCCTGGCGTCCTGGCGTCCTGGCGTCCTGGCGTCCTGGCGTCCTGGCGTCCTGGCGTCCTGGCAGGCCGGGGGCAGCACCGGGTTCCGCGTCAAGTCTCGTGTCAATCTCCGCGTCACCCCGTCGAGTTATCCGGCCGCCCGACCCCCGATAGGGCGGTACGCGGAGCGCCCGGGCACTGCCCGGGCGGCCACCACCCGACCCCGAGGCGGTTACGCGGTTCGGGTGAACGCGGTTGGACCTGGGCCCGGGCCGCTCGGCAGGATGTCCGGCCGGGGCGCCGCAGCACTGCCCCATCTCCCCCTTCCTCATACGGATTTGGAGTCACCCGGTGTTCAAGGGATTCCGCAGCTTCCTGCTGCGCGGAAACGTGGTGGACCTCGCGGTCGGCATCGTGATCGGCGCGGCCTTCACCGCCGTCGTCACCGGGTTCGTCAGCGCCTTCCTCACCCCGCTGGTCGGCGTCGCGTCCGGAGCCGTCGGCGACTTCACCCAGAAGACCTTCGAGGTGGCCGGCACCCGGTTCCCGTACGGCCTCTTCGTCAACGCGGCGATCGGCTTCGTGCTGACCGCCGCCGTCATCTACTTCGCCGTGGTGCTGCCGGTCGGCAAGCTGCAGACGCGCTTCGAATCGGCCACGCCCGCACCGGCTGCGAAGGTGGACTGCCCGGAGTGCCTGAGCTCGATCCCGGCCGCCGCGAGCCGCTGTTCGTTCTGCACCTCGGAGGTCGGCAAGCCGGGTCTGCCCGCGCAGGCCCAGGCGCTGCAGTCGCACTGACCTGCGGAACCGTAGCGGCGACCGTCGGCCCGGACCTGCGACCGCCGTCCGACGGGCCTCGAACCAGGCGGTCAGCGCGCTGACGGGATCTTTATTCCCGAAACATTCACGAGCTCCCGTCGCACCCTCGGCGGGGGCTCGAATGCGCCAGCGCACGCCCTGCCCGCAAAAGTTTCTCCGCAGGGCCCTGGACCGTCCACCGGCCGGTCACCGCACGGCCGTCCAGCGGCGCCGTCCGGCCACTGTTCGATCACTGACGGGGCGCCAAGGTTGTCCGGAACCAGACTCCGGAATGTCCGTTCTTACTACTTTCGAAACCTTTGTGCGAGCGAAGACTGTGTAAACACTCGAACTGCTCCCCCTCCCGCTCTCCTCAGCAGGCGCATTGTGGGCTTACCGTATGCCCCATGACCTCGCCCCGCTCCTACGACGGAGTCGGCTACCCCTCTCCGTCCTTCTCCTCCGGCACGCCGATTTACGACAGCCTCGTGGCTGAGCGCGGCGTCCCCCAGATCGCACCCATCAACGTGCCGGCCGCCCTGCCGCCGGCACTGTCGTCCGGTTACGGATCCGGCCTCGGCCAGTCCTACGAGAACCGGTACGGCAACGGGTACGAGAGCGCCGGCAGCAACCTCCCCGCGCTGCCGCCCGCCCGCCTCGCCCTGGGCCCCGGCCCGAGCAGCGGCCCCTCCACGGCGTACATCCCCGCGCAGCCCGCGCCGGCGTACGCCTCCCCACAGCCGTCGGTCCCCGGTTACGGCGCCCCCCAGCCGTACCAGCGACCGCAGCCCGGCTCGCCGGCCTTCACCCAGACCGCCAGCGGCGGCTACCAGCCGACCGGCGGCCAGAGCTTCGGCGGCCAGAACACCTTCATCGGTGGCCAAGCCGGCCAGCAGCCCTTCGGCGCGCAGCAGAGCGGCGGCCCGGGCGGTTTCGGCCAGAGCCAGCCAGGCGGTCCGCAGAGCTTCGGCGGCCAGCAGGGCTTCGGCGGCCCGCAGTCCTTCGGCGGCCCGACCGCGGGCGGCCCCGGCTTCCAGGGCCAGGGCGGCGACCAGTCCTTCGGCGGCGCCCAGCTGCGCCCGGCCATGGCGCCGGTCGCGCCGGTCCGCCCGATGCAGCCGCAGCGCCCGGGCCCGTACGGCGAGGCCGGTCACGGCTCCTTCAACACAGCGGGGCAGGTCAACGGCGGCTACCAGTCGCAGGGCCAGGGCTACTGAACCGCTGACACCCCGAGGCCGTCCCCCACACGGCCACACCCGCACCACCTGAGCAGCACCCGGCGACCCCTGAACGCCGGGCGAACGGAGAACGGGTCATCCACGGACCGCCCGGAACGCCCCCCACGGCGTCCCGGGCGGTCCGTGCGCATATGGGGGGCCTGCATGCGGCGGCAACCCTGCTGGCAGGATGGGGGAATGCAGCTCACCGGACTCCACGTCTACCCCGTCAAGTCCATGTACCGCCTGAGCCCGGACACCGCCCCGGTCCATCCCTGGGGCCTGGCCGGAGACCGCCGCTGGATGCTCGCCGACCCGACCGGACGCTTCGTCAGCCAGCGCGAGAACACCGCCCTCGGACAGATCCGGCCCGCACTCCTGCCCGACGGCTCACTCATGCTGACCGCCCCCGACGGCTCACGGATCGAGGTCCCCGCCCCCGCCGTCGCGGCCGGCGACCCGCTCGCCGAGGTCGAGGTCTGGGGCACCCGCTTCCACGCCGCCGAAGCCGCCAAGGAAGCACACCAGTGGATCGCCGAACACCTCGGCGACTACCGCCTGGTGCACCTGGACGACCCGCGCGCCCGCCCCGCCGACCCCGAGTACAGCGAGCCCGGCGACACCGTCTCGATGGCCGACGGCTTCCCGCTGCTGGTCACCACCACCGCCTCGCTGGACCGGCTCAACGAGCTGATCGCCGCCGAGCACCCGGACGAACACGAAACCCTGCCGATGGAGCGCTTCCGCCCCAATGTGGTGGTCACCGGCTCCGAGCCCTGGGCCGAGGACGGCTGGCGCCGCATCCGGATCGGCGAACTCACCTTCAAGGTCGTCAAGCCCTGCGGCCGCTGCATCATCACCACCACCGACCAGGAGACCGGCGAACGGCGCGGCAAGGAACCGCTGCGCACGCTCGCCCGACACCACCGGCTGCTGCGCACGGCCGCCTTCGGGCAGAACCTGATCCCCGAGCGGCCGGCCGGCGTCGAAGGCGACGTGCTCGGCACGCTCCGCCTCGGCGACGAGGTCGAGGTGCTGGAGGACGGGGCGCACTGGCCGGCCGACGGGCGCTGAGCACGGGCCGCACCCCGGGGGCGTCCTACCCGCGCGGAGCCGCCGCCTCGTGGAATCGCCTTGTGGAACCACGTTGTGGAATCGCATGTGTGGAACCGCTTCATGGAACCGATTCATGGAGCCATTCTGTGGAGCCGTTCTGTGGAGCCGCCGCCGCACGGAACCACCGCTGTGCGCGCTCGTTGAACAAGTGGTCGGAACCTGTGGCGGCGGTGGGCCCTACCGGTGTCCGCGCGACAACGGGCGGCCGAACCACCCATGTGAGCGCGCTACGGTGGGCGGGCCGCCCGCGCACCTCCGCGCGTTCGGCCCGTTGAACGCCTGCTCGACGAAGGTGGGGACGACAGACCGTCATGGCTGAGCACAGGGTCCGGGTCACCCAGGACAGCGCATCCCGCTGGCGTCGCCGCGCGGGCGAGTACGAAACGCTCGCGGAGGCCCTGGCCGCCGCCGAAGCGGGCGACACCGTGACCGTCCGGCCGGGCACCTTCCGGGAGAACGTGCTGCTCGACAAGCCGGTGACGATCGTCCCGGCCCAGGGCCCGGGCACCGTGCGGATCGAGCCGCCCTCCGGGGTGGCGCTGACCGTCACCGCCGCCGCGACCGTCCGCGACCTCGTCATGGAGGGCGGCGACAGCTCCGCCCCCGCCGTCCTGGTCACCGGCACCGAGGCGACGCCTTCGTTCAGCGGCTGCCGGATCGAGACCCGCTCGGCCACCGGGATCGAGATCACCGACGGCGCCCGGCCGACCCTGCGCGGCTGCGTGGTCGCCAACCCCGGCGGGCTCGGGCTGCGGCTGCGCGGCGAGGGCACCGCCGCCGCCTTCGAGGACTGCGAGGTCGCCGCCGCCGGCCAGGCCGGACTCGCCGTCCTCGGCGGCGCGACCGCCGTCCTGGACCGTTGCCGCGTCCACCACGCCTCCGGCGCCGGCGTGCTGCTCTCCGACCCGGGCAGCGCGGCCGAGCTGACCGGCTGCGAGATCTACGAGATCCGCGGCAGCGGAGTGCAGGCCGACGCGCAGGCGGGCGGGCGACTCGTCGACTGCGAGATCCACCGGGTCACCGGCAACGGGCTGACCCTGGACGGCGAGGCCGAGCTGGTCCTCACCGGCTGCCGGGTGCACGACCTGCCGGAGAACGGCGCCGACCTGCGCGGACGCTCCCGGCTCAGCCTCGCGCACAGCACCGTACGGGACTTCGGCCGCGGCGCACTGTCGGTCTGGGACCAGGGCACCGAGGCCATCGCCGAGGCCTGCCAGATCCACGGCTCGACCGGCGAGTACCCGGCGCTGTGGGTCAGTGACGGCGCCCGGCTCACCCTCACCGACTGCTCGCTGCACGACCTGCCCGACGCCCTGTTCGTCCTCGACCGGGACTCCGCCGCCACCGCCGAGGGCTGCTCGTTCAGCCGGATCCGCAGTTCGGCGGTCTCGGTCAGCGGCGGAGCCACCGTCGCCCTGGCCGCCTGCCGGGTACAGGAGGCGGGCACCGGACTCTGGTTCCGCGACCACGGCAGCGGCGGGCTGCTCACCGACTGCGAGATCTCCGACGTGTCCACCGGGGTGATCGTCACCAAGGGCGCCGACCCGGTGCTGCGCGACTGCACCGTGCGAGCCAGCACAGACGCCGGGGTGTACGTCTCGGCGCAGGGGCGGGGCACCTTCGAGGACTGCCGGGTCTCGCACGGCAAGGGCTTCGGCTTCCACATCATCGACGGCTGCCGGACGCAGCTCATCCGGTGCCGGGCGGAGCAGAACGAGCGGGCCGGGTTCGAGTTCTCCGAGCCGGGGCCGGTCGCGGAGGGGTGTACGTCGGACGACGTCGCGGCGGCACCGGGGCCGGGCTCCGGGCTGGGGTCGGGGCGCGGTTCCGGGCTAGGGCCTGGGTTGGGGTCCGGACTGGGGCCTGGGCTGGGGTCGGGACCGGGTTCCGGGGCGGGTTCCGCGCTCGGGTCACCGTTCGGAGGCGCGGACGTACCGTCGCCTCGCACCTCCCAACTGGCCGCCGTTGCGCCGTTGTTGGCCCCGGCCTCGGCCTCGTCGGCGATCGCCCCGATCCCGGACTGCCGACCGGCCGACGAGGCACTCGCCGAACTGGACTCGCTGGTCGGGCTGGCCACGGTGAAGCAGGAGGTGCGCACCCTGATCGACCTGATCTCGGTCGGCCGCCGTCGCCGCCAGGCCGGGCTCAAGGCGCCGTCGCTACGCCGACACCTGGTCTTCACCGGCGCCCCCGGTACCGGCAAGACCACCGTCGCCCGGCTCTACGGCGAGATCCTCGCCTCACTCGGGGTACTCCAGCGCGGACACCTGGTCGAGGTGGCCCGGGTGGACCTGGTCGGCGAGCACATCGGCTCCACCGCGATCCGCACCGCGGCCGCCTTCGACCGGGCGCGCGGCGGCGTGCTCTTCATCGACGAGGCGTACGCGCTCGCTCCCGAGGACGGCGCGCGGGACTTCGGGCGCGAGGCGATCGACACCCTGGTCAAGCTGATGGAGGACCACCGGGACGAGGTGGTCGTCATCGTGGCGGGCTACACCGCCGAAATGCAGCGCTTCCTGTCCGCCAACCCCGGCGTATCGTCCCGCTTCTCACGCACCATCAGCTTTCCCGACTACACGGCGGAGGAGCTGCTGGAGATCGCCCGGGCGCAGTGCGCGGAGCACGAGTACGCACTCTCCGAGGGGACTGCGATGGCACTGCTGGAGCACTTCGGAGGGCTGGAGCGCGGCCCCAACTTCGGTAACGGGCGCACCGCTCGGCAGGTCTTCGAGACCATGGTCGAGCGGCACGCGGTACGGATCGCCCACCTCGCCGACCCGTCCACCGAGGAACTCCAGCTGCTCGTCCCGGCCGACCTGCCGACGGCTCCCCTGCCGTAGCGCTGCCGCCGGGGAACTCGTCGGCCGCGCCGGGCCGTTGAGGCGGGCATGAGCATGCTTCTGACGGGCACGGCGGGCGGGTTACTGTTACCGGCCGGGCTGGTGGTGCTGTTCTTCCTCTGCGCGGTGGTACGGCGATTGCGTGCCCGCCCGGCGACGGGTCCGTCCGGCGGCCGCAGCGCGGGCGCGACCGCTACGGAGGAACTGCACGCGCTGCTCTACCCGAGCAAACGGGTGCAGTTGGAGCAGCGACGGGTCGAGCTGGTGCTGCGGGACGACGAGCACGACGGCGCGCCGAAGCGCACTGGTATCGACCTCGCGGGCGGGCGGGCGGTGATCCGGCGGTAGGTGGACGGGTGACGGGTGACGGGTGAGGGGTGACAGCGAACAGCTGACGGGCGAGCGCTGATGGGTGGCGGCGAACAGATGACAGCCGACAGCTGACAGAGTCTGAAATCTGTCAGCTGACATCTGTTCGCCGCCCGTGGCCCATCCACTCGGCCCAAGGCCCGCTACCCCAAGCCGCCGCACCAGCAGTTCCACCCGCGCCTCCGCCAGGTCCGACCGGAGCCGGCGGCCCGTCCGCCTCGGCCAGCCCCGGGCGGCCGGGCTGCTGCTCACCGAGCGCCGCGGCCGGGGCACCCGACAAGCAGCCTGACGGAACGTCGAAACGCCGGAACACCGGAGCGCCGGAGCGCCGGAACCGAACGAACGCCCTGAGGTCGGACCGGCTGCGGTGTCAGCCCGCCCAGGGGCCGCCGGCGAGGAAGGACTCCAGCGCGGCCCGGTAGGGCGCGATGTCGATCCGCTCGCCGGCCAGCCAGTCGTCCGAGTAGTACTTGTCCAGGTAGCGGTCCCCCGGGTCGCAGATCAGCCCGACCACGCTGCCGGTCCGCCCGGCCTCGCGCATCTCGGCGACGATCCGAAGCGCGCTCCACAGGCCCGTCCCGGTCGAGGCCCCCGCCTTCTTCCCGAGGACCTGCTCCAGCACCCGCACGGCGGCGATCGACGCGGCGTCCGGCACCTTCATCATCCGGTCGATCGCCCCCGGGACGAAGCTCGGCTCCATCCGGGGTCGCCCGATGCCCTCGATCCGCGAGCCGCTGTCGCAGACGGCGTCCGGGTCGTGGCGCACCCAGCCGTCGAAGAAGCAGGAGTTCTCCGGGTCCGCCACGCAGATCCGGGTGTCGTACTGCATGTAGTGCACATAGCGGGCGATGGTCGCCGAGGTGCCGCCGGTACCGGCGGTGGCCACGATCCAGGCCGGCTCGGGGTGCGGCTCCAGGCGCAGCTGGGCGAAGACCGACTCGGCGATGTTGTTGTTGCCGCGCCAGTCGGTGGCCCGCTCGGCGTAGGTGAACTGGTCCATGTAGTGCCCGCCGGTCTCCTCGGCGAGCCGGGCGGACGCCTCGTACACCTCGTCCGAACGCTCGACCAGGTGACACTCGCCGCCGTGGAACTGGATCAGGTCGATCTTGGCCTGGCTGGTGCTCTTGGCCATGACGGCGATGAACGGCACGCCGATGAGCTGGGCGAAGTACGCCTCGGAGACGGCGGTGGAACCACTGGAAGCCTCGATCACCGGCTTGCCGGGGCGGATCCAGCCGTTGCAGAGCCCGTAGAGGAAGAGCGAGCGGGCCAGCCGGTGCTTGAGCGAGCCGGTCGGGTGGGTGGACTCGTCCTTGAGATAGAGGTCGATCCCCCACTCGGCCGGCAGCGGGAAGCGCAACAGGTGGGTGTCGGCGGAGCGGTTGGCGTCGGCGTGGACCTTGCGCACCGCCTCCTTGAGCCAGGCACGGTAGTCCTGGTCGGAGCGGTCGACGTCGACGGTCGGCTCGATGCCGGACCGGGGGTCGTGCTCGATGCCGCGCTCGGCGCCGGACTGGGTGCTCATTGGTCGCTTCTTCCTCGTAGTCCCCCCACTGCTCACTACGAGTGTACGAGTGTCACGATAAGTGACCGTTTTCGAAGACCCAGCTTCCGCTTATCGCCTCTGCTATCGCCTCTGCGACTTATTGCCTCTGCGACACGACCCACCCAGTCGTCCGGACCCAGCCGACCCAGCCCGGCTGGACGACCCGGCCGAGCTGGACGACCTAGCCGAGTTGGACGGGCACCGACTGCGGATCCGCGAGGTACGGCCCCCAGCCCAGCTCGGCCGCGCCCGCGAGCGCGCCGTGCGCCAGCTCCGCGCCGACGATCGGCACCCGTCCGCTGCGTCCCCACAGACTGCGCTCGGCGACCACCGCGCGCAGCCGCTCGGGCGCGGCCTTCAGCAGGTCGAGGTGCAGGCCGCTGAGGACCACGCGGTCGGGGTTGAGGATGTTGGCGACGCCGGCCAGCCCGAGCCCGAGCCGGTCGATGACGTGCTCGACCGCCGCGCGCGCCCGGTCGTCGGTGGCGGCTGCCCGGCACAGCTCGCGTGCCTGGTCGAGCAGCGGGCGCCCCGGCTCCGGGGTGAGCCCGGCGGCGGCGAACAGCGCGTCGGGGTCGGTCTCCGAGTTGAGGCAGCCGCGGTTGCCGCACATGCAGGGACGGCCCTGCGGGTCGACGGTGAGGTGGCCGACCTCCAGTGCGAGGCCCGCGCTGCCGGTGTGCAGGTGGCCGTCGATCACCAGCGCCCCACCGACGCCGCGGTGGCCGGAGGTGACGAAGAGCAGGTGGCGGGCGCCGCGCCCGGCGCCGTGCCGGTACTCGGCGAACGCGGCGAGGTTGGCGTCGTTGGCGATCGCAGCGGGCAGCGGGCGCAGCGCGTGCGGGCCGTGGTCGGCGCGGCCGACCTCGACGTCGAAGAGGTCGGCGACCGGGGTGCCGCTGGGCCAGGCGAAGTGCAGCGCGGCCAGCGCGGTGCCGTCCGGCTCGGTGACCGGGTTGGGCAGCGCGAGCGCGGCGCCCAGGCAGCGGCGGTCGGTCGCACGGACGAGGTCGGCACCCGCCTCGGCGACGGCGCGCAGCATTCGGACCGGGTCGGTGGCGGCGGGCAGCGGCAGGTGCACGGGCGGGTCGAGCAGCCCGCCGAGGCCGGCCAGGGTGACGCTCAGTCCGTCGGCGTGGATCTGCCCGGCAATCACGACCGGGCCCTGCGGGTCGATCGCGAGCCGGTGCGAGGGGCGGCCGCGGCCGCCGCCGGCCGGGCTCGAGTCGACGGTGATCAGGCCGAGCGCCTCCAGCTCGGCCGTGACCGCGCCGGCGGTGGCGCGGGTGACGTCCAGCGCGCGGGTCAGCGCCGAGCGGGTCGGCGCCTGGCCGGTGTGGATCAGCGAGAGGGCGGGGCCGAGCAGCGTCCGGCCGCGGTCGGGGGCCGCGCGGCGGTGGCCGTCGCGCTGCGCGTCGGGGTCCTTCCCGGTGCCGGGCCTCGGGCTTGATGGTGAGAGCTGCACGCCCCTATTGTGACTTTGTGCCGCTTCGAAACAAAATCCGCGCCCATCCCAGACCGGACCTCCCCTCCTCCCAGTCTCGCAGCACGCCCCCGATGACCGACAGCCCCTGGGGCTCCGCACGCATCGCGCTCACCGCGTTCTTCGCCGTCGACGGTTTCCTCTTCGCCGCCTGGGTGGTCCGCATCCCGGACGTCCGCAGCCAGGTCAGCGCCTCGCACAGCGCCCTCGGGCTCGCCCTGCTCTGCCTGTCGGTCGGGGCCGTCATCACCATGCCCGCGGTCGGACGACTCTGCCTGCGGTACGGCTCACGCCCGGTGGCCGTCGGCTCGCTGGCCCTGCTCAGCCTCGCCGTCCTCCTGCCCGCGCACGCCCACTCGGTGACCACGCTCGGCGCCGCGCTGCTGCTCTTCGGTGCCGGGTACGGCGGGGCCAACGTGGCCATGAACAGCGCCGCCGTCGATCTGGTGGCGCAGCTGAGGCGGCCGGTCATGCCCAGCTTCCACGCCGGGTACAGCTTCGGCGGACTGCTCGGTACGGGCGTCAGCGGCCTGCTCGCCGGCCCCCTGAGCACCGCGTGGGCACTCGCGCTCAGCGGACTGCTCGGCATGGCCGTCACCATCGGCGCGGGCGTCGTGCTGATGCGCAGCCCGGCGGCACCACTGATCGCACCCGGCCGGGCGGGCGCAACGGCGGACGGTGGTGCGGCGGCCGGTGGTACGGCAGCCAGTGGTGCGGCGGACGGCCGTGCGGCGAACAGTGCGGCCACGCCCGGGAGTGGCACGGTCGCGGGCCGTACGCCTGCCCGCCTTCTGGTGCTGCTGCTCGGTGTCACCGCGCTGTGCACCGCGTACGGCGAGGGCGCGATCGCCGACTGGACCACCCTCCACCTCACCGACGACGTCCACGCGAGCTCCGCGGTGGCGGCGACCGGCTACGGCGCGTACGCGTTCGCGATGGCGGGCGGGCGGGTCGGCGGCACCTGGCTGTCCATCAGGCTCGGGCAGACCCGGCTGATGCTGCTCGGCGGACTGGCGGCCGCGGCCGGGATGCTGGTCGCCGCCCTCGCCCCGTTGGCACCGCTGGCGATCTGCGGGTTCGTCCTGGTCGGGCTCGGCCTGGCCAACCTCTTTCCGCTCGCCATCGCCCGGGCCGGAGAGGCGGGCGGCCCGCAGGGCGTCGCGCTCGCCTCGTCCCTCGGTTACGGCGGGATGCTGATCGGCCCGGTGGTGATCGGCTTCCTCGCCGACGCGGCCGGCCTGCCGCTGGCCCTCACCACGGTCGCGGTCGCCGCGACGGCGGCAGCACTCCTGCCACTGTCGGTCAGGCGGCGGTTCAGGTGACGGGTGACAGGTGATGGGCTGCGGGTGACAGACGACGGGAGACAGGTAACAGACGACAGCTGACAGATTTCAACATCTGTCAGCTGTCTACTGCCTCCCCCCGCTGTCGAATACCGCCCGAGCAGTGGCAGGATGCGGGGCCATGACGACCAGCGAACGCTTCCAGGTACTGCGGGCGAGCGAGCGCCCGGCGATGGCGTGGCTCAACGGGGGCGGGGTGACCAGGGAGGTCGCCGGATTCCCGGCAGGATCCGGGCTCGACGCGTTCGACTGGCGGGTCAGCCTGGCCGACGTGGCCTCGGCCGGACCGTTCTCCCCGTTCCCCGGCATCGACCGGGTGATCACCCTGGTCGACGGCGCCGGCATGGCGCTCACCGTCGACGGTGTCGAGCAGCTGGTCGACACACCGTTCCGGCCGTTCCCGTTCTCCGGCGACGCCACCACGGACTGCCGGCTGCTGGCCGGCCCGGTGGTGGACTTCAACGTGATGACGCGGCGCGGGCGGGTCGAGGCCGCCGTTGACCTGGCCACCGCGCCCGCGGTCGTCGAGGTGTCGGCCGGAAGCACGGTCCTCCTCGTCTGCCTCACGGGCTCGGCTGTCATCGAGGGCGTCGAGGCCGTCGAACTCGCCCGCTACGACGCGGCGCTGCTCGAGGCACGGGGCGCGCACGAGCTGCGCCCGGACGGCGTCACCGCCGTCATCACCTTCCGCGCGCGCCACTGAAGCACGCCCCACCCACTGGGAACACCGCGCCGACGAACACCGCACCAACGGACACCGCACCAGCGGACACCGCACCGACCAACGACGGCGCTCCCGCCCCGGATCCCGGAGGCGGGAGCGCCGTTGCCGGTTCAGCCGCAGAGCACCGGCGTGGCGTGCGCCGGGTCCAGGGCGTTGGTCACCAGGTGCAGCGCCGTCGGCGAGAACGCGATCGCGACGTGCTCCACGAGCGAGACCGGGCAGTGGTTCTGCAGCACCACGTTGTCGACGCCCGGGCCGTTCAGGAACTGGGTCCGCCACGGGGTGACGACCTCGTCGTACACGGTGGAGATCACCGTGTAACTCACGCCCGGCACGGTGTCCGGCCGGGAAGCCATCGTCTTGTTGAAGTCGGAGTCGACCGCCTGGTCCCGGCAGGCCTGGCAGACGGTGTAGATCAGGTCCGCGACGCCAGGGAAGTACGGCGCGAGGTTGACGATCCCGTCGAGCGTGGTGCCGTGGTTGGACGGTGCCAGCCCGACCAGCTTGCCCACCTTGGAGGCGCCGCCGAGGAGCTTCAGGTAGTAGTTCGGCAGCATGCCGCCCTGCGAGTGCCCGACGATGTCGACCTTGGCCGCTCCCGTCGCGGTGCGCACCAGGTCCACGAAGCGGGCGAGTTGGGCCGCCGACTCGGGCACCGCGCCGAGGCCTCCGATCGGGAGCAGCAGGCCGCTGCCGGTGGAGGTGATGCCGGGGATGGTCCCGTAGTCGAGGGCGAAGACGCAGTACCCGAGGCTCTTCAGCAGCGGGGAGAGCGCCAGCCAGTTCTCGTAGCGGTTGGCGAAGGTGCCGTGCACCAGGACGACCGGGTTGGGGTGGGCGGCGGTCGGCCGACAGGTCCAGTCGTTGGCGCCGGGCGGCGAGGCCACCGTGTCGCCGTCGGGCGGCAGTTCGGCGGCGGTACGGGCGGCAGGAGCGGCGACGGTCGGGGCCGCGCTCGCGGGCACCGCCGTCGCGCCCGCCAGCAGCGCACCCGCCAGCAGGGCGGCGCCGAACGTGCCGCCGAGCTTACGGCGCACGGGACTTGCGGAGAAGCGGAGAAGTGGGGTTCTCAACTGTTGCCTCCACAGCTGAAGTTTGTTACCAACAGGTAACCCGAGTGGCTCCATCATGCGGTCGCCCCTCCGGCCCGGCCCTTGGGCGTTCCCCAGACCTGGACGGTGTTCTCTGTGACCGGTCACAACGCACCCCACTGCACGCCCCCGAACACCCCAGCGCAGGCACCGGGTTGGCGCGTCCCGGTGATCGGCGGCCTCCCGGCCGACCAGCGACTCCTGCGCAGCGTCCACGACTTGGCCCAGGCCGTGGTCACCGCACTGCTGGACCGCGTACCGGCCTACCGCCGCCTGCCCCGCGAACAGCTCACCGGCGAACTCACCCGGGACACCGAGCGACGGATCCGCGCACTCGCCCACACCATCCGCACCGGACTCCCCGCCCCCGCCGGGGAGTTCACCGCCGTCCGGGAGTCCGCCGCCCGGCGCGCCGAGGAGGGCCTGCCACTGGACGCCGTCCTGCTCGCCCACCACCTCGGCCTGGAAATCTGCTGGGAGTTCGTCACCCGGCACGCCCGGGAGGGCGACGCCATCGAGCTGCTGGTCCTCAACCGGCTGCTGCTCGACCAGCTCCGCCAGGCCGCCACCGCAGCCGGCGCCGGCTACCTGGACGGACGCCGCCCGACCGCCGACCGGCGGTGCGCGGCCCGGCAGTCCCTGCTCACCGCACTACTCGCGGGCGCCCCCGCCGACGAGGCCGCCGCGCGTGCCGGGCTCCGGCTGCCTGTCCGCTACGCCGTGCTCTGCCTGTCCGTCGCCGACCACCCCGACGAACACTCCCCCGGCGTCGACCCGGGCGTCGCCGCCCGCCGCAAGCTGCGCCGCCTCGGCACCGAGCTCGACCACCGCACCCGGCAGTCGGCGCTCACCGCGTTGACGCCCTCCGGCGGACTGGTCCTCGTCCCGTTCGACCCGTTGCCGAAGCGCCCGGCGTCCCCAACGCCCCCTACGACCCCGGCCCCCCTGACCCCCCTGACCTCCCTGACTTTCCCGAAGTCGTCCGCGCCATCCGCTTCGTCCGCGTCGCCGGAACGGCCCGACGCCGACTCCGAGGACCCCTGGCCGCAACTCGCCGCCACCCTCACCGCGGCGGCCCGGGCCGCCGGCGCGCCCGTCCTGGCCGGGGCCGCCACCGCTGTACCCGCCGAGGTGCCCGAGGCGGCTGCCCTCGCGTACGAAGTCCTCGACGTCGCACGGACGTTCGGGCGCCCACCCGGGCTACACCGGTTGGACGACGTCCTGCTGGAGTACCAGCTCACCCGGCCCAGCCAGGCCCGCGCCCGGCTCGCCGCGCTGCTCGAACCCCTGGCGGAAGCAGGGGAGTTGCTCACCACTCTGCGCACTCACCTCGCCGGGGGCCTCAACCGCCGGCATACCGCGAGCGCGCTGCACCTGCACCCGAACACCGTCGACTACCGGCTGCGCCGGGTCGCCGCGTTGACCGGCCTGGACCCGGCACGCCCCGCCGACGCACTGCGGATCACCGCCGCCATCGCCGCACGGACCGCCGAACAGGACTCCCCCGCACGGTAGTTCCGATCCACCCTGGACACCGCACCTGCCTGGTGGCACCCACCCCCGGACAGCGCAAGGCACCCGCGTCACCGCCGTTCACGAGACGGCGACAGCACGGGTGCCGACGACAGCGCGGACACTGACGGGAAAGCCCCGCTCACCAGTCCGGTCCGCGAGACCCGGAAAGCCCGAGAGCCTCAGGAGGAGGCCCGAGGAGCCCGGGGAGCCTGAGAGACCCGGAAGGCCAGGAAGCCCAGGAGCCCCGGGAACCCCGGGAACCCGGACCTCAGCAGCTGAGAGCGGAGTGGGTCAGCACCTGGCTGTTGAGCCTGTCCCAGGTCTGCGGGCCGACGATGCCGTCCTGCCCGATGCCGGCGCACCTCTGGAACCGCCAGACGGCCGCGTCGGTCGCGTTGCCCCAGGCCCCGTCCTCGTCCAGCCAGGCGCTCCCGGACGAGTACGAGACGTGGTTGAGCTCGCACTGGAGCTGCTTCACCGCGTCACCGGTGTTGCCGTACCGCAGCGTGGGCTGGGCGCTGGTGTAGCCGCAGTACTGCGAGGCCTGCGCCGAGGCGGCGGGCGCGGTCGCGATCCCGGCTGCCAGCACGATTCCGGCGGTGACGAGGCCGCCGACGAGACGGTTGCGCATGGGAGTCCCCCGTTCTATAGGTCGATCAAGATCGAACGAACGGCACCCTAGTCGACGAATCGTCAGGAAAGCGGCTGCTCCGTCTAAAAGATCGACAAAGCGATGGTCAGCTCTGTTCCCCCGGGAGCCGCAGGTCCCACCCGACCAGGGCCCGAAGCTGCTCCGCCGTCACGCCGTCCGGCACCGGCTGGGGCGCCTCGTGGCGCAGCGGCGGCTGCCAGCCCTCCTCCTCGGTCCAGCGGCGGACCACCTTGGCCGGCGCCCCGGCGACCACACTGTGGTCCGGCACCTCGCCGCGCACCACCGCGCCCGCCGCGACCACCACGTTGCGGCCGATCCGCGCCCCCGGCAGGATCACCGCGCCGGTGCCGATCCAGCTGCCCGCGCCGATCTCCACCGGCTCGTTGCGCGGCCACTGCTTGCCGATCGGCAGATCGGTGGCCCGGTACTCGTGCGCCTGGTCGGAGATGTAGACGCCGGGACCGGTCCACACGTCGTCGCCGAGCACGATCGACTGATGCCCGACGATGTGGCTGTCCCGGCCGATCACGCAGCCGCCGCCGATCCGCACTATCGGCTCCGGCCCGAGGTCGAGGCCGGGCAGGAACCCGGCGCTGATGGTGACCCGCTCGCCGATGATCGAGAACGGCCCGATGGTGATCCACTGCTCGTTGAACACCGCCCCGAGGGGAAAAGCGAGGCTCGTCCCGTCCCCCAGCTCGCCGAAACGGTACGGGCCGGGGCTCTGGTTGGTGACCGCGCCGGTCCTCTGCACCCAGCGCCAGCCCCGGTGGACGAGGCGCCCGGCAGCACGGCGGCCGCCCGCCCGGACGGCGGAGACGAGGGAACGGGTTATCGGCATGCGCTCACGTTACCGGCCCGTAGCCGAGGCCCGGCCGCCGGGCGGTCAACATCACACCGGCCCCTCCCGCCCCGACCGCCGCACGGGGTCACCAGCAGTCCGGGCGACTGCGGGGCTGCGATTCCCGCTGCCGTCGAGCCCACCACGACGGAACTTTCCCCTGCCCCGGCCACCCGAAGGCGTGTCCGAAACCCGCGACCGGCGGCGGTCCGCAGTGGAAGACTCCGTCCCATGAAGATCACCGAACACATCGACGCGCTGCGCCACGAGGGCACCCTGCTCGCCGAGGCCGCCGCCCGTACCGATCTGTCCGCCCCCGTCCCCACCTGTCCGGAGTGGCAGCTGGGCGACCTGCTGCGGCACGTCGGCCATGTGCACCGCTGGGCCACCGCCATCCCGTCCCGACGCCTGTCGGCGCCGCTGGACGAAGCGGGCGTGGAGGCCGCCGTCGGGCCGATGCCCTCGGACGCCGCGCTGGTCGACTGGTTCCGCGAGGGCCACGCCACCCTGGTGGACGCGCTCGTCAAGGCCCCGGCCGACGTCGAGTGCTGGACCTTCATGCCCGCGCCCAGCCCGCTGGCGTTCTGGGCCCGGCGCCAGGCGCACGAGACCGCCATCCACCGCCACGACGCCGACGCGGCGGCCGGGGTGCCCGGACCGGCCGTGGGCACCGCGCTCGCCTTGGACGGCATCGACGAACTGGTACGCGGCTTCATGACCCGCAGCCGGGCCACGCTGCACAGCGACCGGCCGCGCACCCTCCAGGTCCGGGCGACCGACGGCCACGGCACCTGGCGTCTGACGATCACCCAGGAGCCGCCGGCCGTCACCACCGACGAGAGCAGCGAACCGGCCGACCTCACCCTCACCGGCCCTGCCCGCGAGCTCTACCTGCTGCTGTGGAACCGGCTGCCCGCCGAGCAGGCCCGGCAGGTCGAGCCGACCGGCGACCGGGACCTGCTCGACCTCTGGCGGAACGCGGCGGCGATCGGCTAGTTGTACTGACCAGTGAGGTTGGGGACGCGGCTGGCGGGTGGCTTGCCTGCGAGCGCGGTGTGTCCGCGGTGGTGATTGTAGGTGTGCAGCCAGTCG
>NZ_JBITFB010000041.1:0-75607 GCF_044455625.1 Kitasatospora sp. NPDC051164
CAACATCACCTACACCTCGGCCAGCGCGTCAGTTCATCGAACGATCACACGAACGAGCGATCCCCAACCATGAGTAAAGGGACTTAACGTCCTCTGACATCTACCGGGACTGCGGCATGACACCACGGCGAGTGGTCAAGATCCTGGTGGAAAACATCGGCTGCAGCGATCTGCAAGTCGAGGCCGACGGGCCCCACTGGCGTCTCGACGGACGCATGACGGACGACACCCGCACGCTGAGCCTCCTCGTCACGGCGCTGCTGCCGTTGCTACCTCAAAGTGCGACCACGCTTTCACTGACCGGCAGATACGCCGACGGTGCTCACACGGCCGCAGGACCGCTCGAACCGTGGCGTGCGTTCACCAGCCTTCCGGCCGACAGCGAGGCCTACGTGACGGGGATGATTCGCGCCCAGTTGCTGTGGTCCTACGACGGCGACCAGTACTTCCCGGGGCCGGCGCTTCGCAGGTGGGCTTCCCAGCAGGCAGCAGAAGCAGTGGACCGCCTTGCGCCCGAGGCGGTGCGGCGACTGCGGGAACTGCAGGCCCTTGCCGCATTGGCGGAGGACACCGCCCTGCGCGAGGCGCTGGCCGCGGCGATCAGAACCGTGCGCCTCGGCCGGCCCGACACGAGCGACAAGGTCGCGATAGAAAATCTCAGGACCTGGCGCAGCCGCCCGGTGGCGTTCCCCCGCCGATGAGCTTCTCGACGCGTCACGCTGGTTGTCGTCGTCCCGTTCCGGAGAGTGCGAGCAGGGATGAGCAGGTACTGGCGGTGTCGTCGGCATCGCCCGGTCGATAGTCAGCACCCACAGATCATCGGAGCCACCATCAGGCGACAAAGTACGCACGTCCAATGATCAATTTCTGACTGCTTTCTTCCATCGGAGACGCAGGAAGACGGTCGCCGATGCGGATCTTCATTTGACCGGCTAAACCTACCCAGCACGGGGCTCCCCACCCCGCCTTGGCCGCTCTGGACGACAGCGAGCCCCCTCGTCGCGGGGTTGGCGCCCGACTACGGCAGGCCGAGACCGATGCGACTCGGGGCGGCCCGGCGCACTGCAATCCGCTCATCGGCATGGGCCTCCGGTCTCGATGCCGACAGCCGAACGGCCAGCACTCCCGGCCTGATGACCAGTCAGAAAGTCAGCAAAGGTCAGCATCGATCCGAAACCCTGGCACACATGCCCGAACACGAGACTCGACAGACCCCTCCCGGGCCCAGCGAGCCCAGACCTCCGGGCGCAGGGCAGACGACGGACCAGCCGTCTCTGCCTGGCAGCCGCCAGGCGGAGCACGAACAGATCCGCCACACGTTTTCCCAGGTCAGCGCACCCACCCTCGCGACTTCAGCGGGATCGCGGGCAGCTCCGGGGTGGGCAGTCGAGCGCCGTCGTAGCCATGAACTTCACCGAACCGGGAACCCTTCTCCCAGTCGTTTCGTGCCTGTACGATCTCATCACCGGATCGGCCGATGAAGTTCCACCACATAAAAATCAACCACACCCAGCCGGGTTTCCGGCCTCGTCACACAGCCGGTGACTCAGCGGTGCTCGGGGTTCTCGAAGTCGAAGCGGCACCCCGCGTCCCACTCTGAGCGCTGGTTGCCGTGGGCCGGGAGCCCGCCGGCGTCCTTGAGCATCCGGGCCAGGTGGAGCTGGTTCCAGGTCATGAAGGTGGTGTTGCGGTTGGTGAAGTCGTTCTCCGGCCCGCCCGACCCCGGGTCGAGGTAGGACGGCCCGGGACCCGCCTCCCCCACCCACCCTGCGTCGGCCTGCGGCGGGATGGTGTACCCGAGGTGCTGCAGGCTGTACAGCACGTTCATCGCGCAGTGCTTCGCGCCGTCCTCGTTCCCGGTGATCAGACAGCCGCCGACCCGTCCGTAATACGCGTACTGGCCCTCGGAGTTGAGGATCGACGAGCAGGCGTACAGCCGCTCGATCACCTTCTTCATCACCGACGAGTTGTCTCCCAACCACACAGGTCCAGCTAACGTCAGGATGTCGGCGGCCATGACCTGGGAGTAGATCACCGGCCACTCATCGGTTTCCCAGCCGTGCTCGGTCATGTCGGGCCAGACGCCCGTGGCGATGTCAAGGTCGACCGCGCGCAGGACGTCGACCGCGACGCCCTGGCGCTCCAGGATGCCGGTGCTGACGTCGATCAGGCCCTGAGTGTTGCTGCGTTCCGGGGAGCGCTTCAGCGTGCAGTTGATCACCAGGGCGCGCAGGTCGGCGTACGACGTCGTCGGGTCCGGCACGGATTCCTCCTTCAGGCTCGGTCGGAAGCCGGTCGGGTCGCGGACTCCCCGCACAGCTCACCAGCCCCACCCGGTGGGCGCTCGCGGAACTGGGCCGCTTGCCTGACGGTGCGCCGTTCGGTCGACCGGCCAAGTCCATCTGCTCGGGTTCCAACCCGGGGTGCGCGTACCGGACCCGGGTTCCCGCCCTGCCTTCGCACTCCCCCGTGGCCAGAACCAAGCGAAAGCGACCGGGGAGGTTCGAAACCGGCAGCGCTCGTTCGAGTTCGTCCGCGAACTCCCACGATGACGTCCGGAGTACGAAGCGCCCGACTTCAGGGGCGTCTGCAAGACGAAGGACCACGGTGATGTCAGGCTTCGTAGCGAGACCTGATCGCGCCGCCGTCCTTCGCTCTGCCATCGCTGGTGGACACCCGCAGGGGGTACCTGCCGCGGCTGCCGGGGCGAGCCGGAGTCCGGCCTCGCAGAGGTGCTCCACCGAACGGTTGCCACGTCGGGACATCCGGACCGTGATCGCCTTGCGTGGAGGCGATCACGACGGGCAATGCGGTCAGCCTGGTGTCGACGCAGTATTCACGCTCACACCCGCCGGCGCCACGGTCCAGGGGATCCCCGAACAGGGCCGCCAGGCGCGCGGCCGCTTCGGCGTCCGAAGCCCTGAGGTGCCACGTCTCCGCAGGAACGACCGAAGCGTTGCCCGGACAGGTCATGCGGAGCGCGCCTCCGACCTCGCCCCCGATGTCCGGTGACAGGCGGCCGACTGTGCTACGCGAAGGCGAGGAATGTGGGAGGCATCCGGACATCTGCGACTCCGAGGCTCGTGGACGGAGCCTCGATGGAGCCGTGCTCCGTCATGTCCGGCCAGACGCCCGTCGCGATGTCGATGTCCACCGCGCGCAGGACCTCCACCTGGACGCCCTGGCGTTCCAGGATGCCGGTCGAGACGTCGATCAGGCCCTGGGTGTGGCTGCGTTCCGGGGAGCGCTTCAGCGTGCAGTTGATCACCAGGGCGCGCAGGTCGGCGTACGACGTCGTCGGGTCCGGCACAGGGTCCTCCGTCGGGGTGTCCGGGAGGCCGCTCGGGTGACGGGCTCCCCGGACAGCTCACCAGCCCCGCCCCGCGGCCGCACACGGGGCTGGGCCGGTCGCCTGAAGGTCGGGGCCCGACCGCGGGCCCCGGTCAGGCGGGCCCCGGTCAAGCGGACGGGGAGCGGCGGACGATCAGCATGTCCTGGGTGTGGCCGATGGCGTAGGTGCCGTCGGGCCGGGTGAAGTGGTCCTGGACGTAGGCGGTCAGGGCGGCGCGGGAGGGGCGGGGGTCGAGGGTGGCGAGGTCGGCGACGTTGACCATGAACTCGGCGACGTCCACGGCCTCGGCGAGGTGGGCCGTGCGGTAGTGGAGGTCGAGGGTCTCGAGGGTGATGTCGTCCGCCGGGTGGCGCTCGCGCAGGCGGTCGGCGAGGGTGCTCAGGTCGTAGCGGACGCCGGTGAAGTGGGCGGCCATCCGCATGCAGGGGCTCTCGGGGTTCTGCAGGACGACCAGGAGGGCGCCGCCGGGCGCCGTCCAGTTCAGGGCGCGGGTGACGGTGGCGAGCCAGTCCGGCTCGGGCACGTAGTAGAGCACGTGGGAGAGGTGGACGAGGTCGGCCGGCTCGGGCGGCTGGGCCCGGTCGAGCCGCTCCGGGAGGACGAGGGCGTCCGGGCAGGTGGTGCGGAGCTTCTCGCGCATCGCGGCACTGCGCTCGACGGCGACCGTACGGTCGAAGGACCGGGCCAGGTGGGCGGTGGTGCGGCCGTCGCCCGCGCCGAGGTCCAGCAGGACCCGGCGGTGCGGCAGGGCGGCGGCGAGCTCGCTCAGCCGGGCGTGGGTGATCGGCTTCTCGTCCGTCCCGGCGAGGAACAGCTCGAACGCCCGGCGGTAGTCGGCGCTCGCCACGTCCAGGACACGGACCGGGTCCGCGTCCCTCGTCTTGGTCTCCACCCTGCGGCCTCCCTCTGACGACGTGTTGGGGCGCGCTCATTGCACCCCCGTGTCCGGCCGCCCGCGCGCAGGGACGTTCCTGCCCGCGTGTCGCACGATGGCGAGGGTGGGACTGCGGCGCCCCGGCGGTTATTCGGTGGCCCGCGCGGAGCCACCGCTTCTACAGTGTCCGCCTGATCACTGACGTTCACGGGAGCCCGGACATGCGCGTGCACTACCCCCGGACTCCGCATCTTCCCTGGTCACCGGGGGCGGCGGCGGACGACGTGCGGACCGGGGACCTCACCGCGCTGGCCGGCGCGGAGGTCGTCGTCACCGAGAAGCTCGACGGCGAGAACACCACCCTCTACCCCGACGGCCTGCACGCCCGCTCACTGGACTCGGCCCACCACCCCTCCCGCGCCTGGGTGAAGGGCCTGCAGGGCCGGATCGGCGGGCGGATCCCGGACGGCTGGCGAATCTGCGGCGAGAACCTGTTCGCCCGACACTCGATCCCGTACACCGACCTGGAGAGCTGGTTCTACGGCTTCTCGGTCTGGACGGACCGCGACCACTGCCTGGACTGGGACGACACCGTCCGCTTCCTGCGCCGCCTCGGCGTCCCGTCGCCCCCGGTGCTGTGGCGCGGCCGCTTCGACGAACGGGCCCTACGCGCCCTGCCGTTGGACCTGAACCGGCAGGAGGGCTACGTCGTGCGGACCGTCCGGGGCTTCTCCCGGGCGGAGTTCGGCGAGCGGGTCGCCAAGTGGGTGCGCCCGCACCACGTGCGCACCGACACGCACTGGATGCACGCCGCCGTGGTGGAAAACGGGCTCGGCCCGAGTGCCGCACTGTGGTCCGTACGGTCCGGCGCGCTGCCCGAACCGCCCGCCCTGGCCGCCGCATTGGGACTAACCGAACTGTTGTGCCAGCCCGAGGAGTTGGCGGAGGTGTCGGCCCGGCTGGACGAGCTCGGCCGCGGCGGGGACGCCCGGCTGGCCGGGGTGCTCGCGACCGCGCTGCGCGCCGAGCGCCGGCCGTCGCTGGCGCCGCGCCTGGCCGGGCCGCTCGGGCTGCCGCTGGCCCGCCGGGTCGCCGACCTGGTCGGGCTGCACCCGGGGCTGCACCAGCCGTACCCGGACGAGGACCGCCGCGCCGGGCTGGTCCGGCTCTCCTGCGCCGCCGACCTCGGGGTGCTGCACGCCGTCGCCGCGGCCGCCGCTCCCGGGGCGGCGGAGCGCGAGCAGGTCGCCTGGTCCGCGCTGCACGCCGAGGACGCCGGGCTGCTCGACGGGGCGCCGCTCGCCCGGCTGCGCACCGGTCTGCGCGAGGCGCTCGCCGACCTCGACCGGGACGCCGCCGACCGCTGCTGGGCACAGGCCCGCGAGGCGTACGCGCTCGGCCGGATCTCCACCGTCGAGGAGGCCGTCGCGGCCACCTGGCGCCGGCGGGACGGCCGCTTCCCCCGACTGGTGCACCTGTGCGGCCCGTCCGGCAGCGGCAAGAGCAGCTTCGCCGCCGGGCTGACCGGTGTCGCCGCCCGGATCAGCCTGGACGACCTGCGCGCCGCCCGGGGCTCGCGCGCCGACCAGCGCGACAACGCCGTGGTGCTGCGCGAGGGCCTGGCCCGGCTGGACGCCGCCCTCGCCACCCCAGGGGCCGACCGCACGGACACCGTCGTCTGGGACGCCACCTCGCTCAACCGCCGGCAGCGCTCCCAGGTCCACGCCATCGCGCAGCGCCGCGACGCCCTGGTCACCCAGGTCGTGCTGGTGGTCGGCGAGGACGAACTGCAGCGCCGCAACGCCGTACGGCCGCACCCGGTGCCGGCCGACGTGCTCACCGCACAGCTGTACCGCTTCAGCCCGCCCTACCCCGGCCAGGCGCACCGCACCTGGTACGTCGGCGCCGGTGGCACCGTGGAAGACACGGCGGGCACGCTCGACGCCGAGGAGGACTGATGCGTCCCATCGAACAGATCTGCCAGCGCATCCGCTGGGACGCCCGCTTCGACCCGGCCCGGTTCACCCTGGGTGTGCGCCAGCGCGACGACCGCACCGAGCGCGTCCCGCTGGAGGCTTTCGCCGCCGCGGGCGACATCCCCTGGCACCGGGTGCACCGGGTCGAGGCCGACGGCGTGGTGGTCTGGGACCGCGCGTCCGGCGTGGACGTGCTCGACAGCACCGAGGCCGGGCGCCGCACCGACCCGCGCCGGCTGCGCTCGCCCTTCTTCGTGGCGACGACCCCGTACGCCTGGCAGCCGGACCGCGACCGGCAGCCGGACGGCCCCCCGCGAGCGGACAGCTCCCCGCGGGCGGGCTCCTCCCGGGGGCCGGGCGACGGCTGGCAGGCTGTCGTCTCGGAGCACGCCCAGCCCTCGGCCCCGACCGTCGGCGACCTGCGCGTCGTCACCTGGAACACCCTGTGGGACCGCTACGACGCCGACCGGATCGCCACCGCCCGCCGCCGCCCACCGCTGCTCGCCGCACTGGAGGCCGCCGACGCCGACGTGATCGCCCTGCAGGAGGTCGAGCCGGCGCTGGTCGCCCTGCTGCTGGCGGCGCCCTGGGTCCGCGCCGGCTACACCCTCAACGCGGACCCGCTCGGCCGGGACGTCGACGAGCACGGCCTGCTGCTGCTCAGCCGGCTGCCGGTCCTGGAGGCCGGCCGGCACGCGCTGGGCCCGCACAAGGCCGTCACCGCGATCACCGTACGGACCGCCGGCGAACCGCTGACGGTCGCCGCCGTCCACCTGAGCAGCGACCACTCGCCGGACGGCGCGGCCCGCCGCGAAGCCGAACTCGCCCAGCTGGCCGAAGGGTTGGGCGGCCTCGAGGGTGAACTGCTACTGCTCGGGGACTTCAACGACGCCCGCTCCGGCGCCACCGGCCCGGCCGCCGCACTCGGCCTGCGCGACGCCTGGACGCAGGTGCACGGCCCGTCCGACGACACCCCCACCTTCGACCCGACCGCCAACCCGCTCGCCGCCGTCTCCTCGCTCACCGGCCGCCCGGGCCGCCTCGACCGCGTCCTGCACCGCGCCGACAGCACCCGCATCACCGCCGCCGCCCTGCTGGGCGAGCGCCCGACCGCCGACGGACTGCACCCCTCCGACCACTACGGCGTAGCCGTGGACCTCACCCTCGACGGAGCGGGCGGGACGCCGGACGTCCTCGACGCCGCGCCCACCCCCCGGACCGCCGTCGCCTGGCTGCCGCCCGAGGAGCTGTGGCCCCCGATCCAGCGGCTGCGCGCCGCGTACGACCCGCAGCTGCGCCGCTGGCCGCCGCACGTCAACCTGCTGTTCGGCTTCGTCCCGGAGGCCGAGTTCGACCGCGCCCTGCCGCTGCTGGGCGCGGCCGCCGCTGAGACGGCGCCGTTCACCGCGCGCCTGGCAGGGGTGCACACCTTCGGCCACCGCGAGGACGCCACCATCTGGCTCGACCCGGCCGCCGCCTCCGCCGAGCCTTGGGCGGCGCTGCGGCACGCGCTGGAACGCCGCTTCCCCCGCTGCCGCGGCCGCGCGGAGGGCTTCACGCCGCACCTGACCCTCGGGCGCAGCACCGACCCGCAGCGGGTGGCCGCCGACTGCGCGGCCCGGCTCACCGAGGTCTCGGCCCGGGTGGGCGAGCTGGTGGTGCTCTCGCGCCGGGGCTCCGAGCCGATGCGGCCCCGCGCGGTGATCGCGCTGGGGACGGGCGAGGTGCGCCCGGTGCCCGAGGAGCCGACCGTCTCGCGGCAGCCGGAGCCGGAGTCGCCCGAACGGACCTCCTTCGCCTGGGCGTTGGCTCGACGCATCACCGAGGCGCTACCGGACGGCGCGGTCCACGTCGTCGGCTCGCGGCGGCTGGGCTGCCAGCTGGACGGCGCCGACCTGGACCTGGTGGCGGCGCTGCCCGGCCCGGCCGACCTGCCCGGCGTCCGCACCCGGATCGCGGCCGCGCTGCCGGACGCCCGACGGCTGCGCGAGGTGCGCGGCGCCCGGGTGCCGGGGTTGCGACTGGAGGCGGACGGCCTGTCCGTCGACCTCGTCGTCGTGTTCACCGGCTCACTCGACCCGGCCCAAGCCGTGGCCCGCCGTGCGGAGTTGGGCGAGGCGGAGGCCGTCGCGCTGAGCGCGGTCACAGACGCCGAGGCGATCCTGGCAGCCCTCGGCGACCGGCACGACCGCTTCGTCCGGCTGGCCCGTCAGGTCAAGGCCTGGTCCCGGGCGCGCGGCCTGGATTCCGCCCCCTTCGGCCAACTGCCTTCGCTCGCCTGGTCGGTGCTCGCCGCACGGGTCGTCCTGGACGCCGATGACGCTCACGACTCGGACGACGATGACGCGGACGGAAGTGACACGAACGGAACTGACGCCGACGGCGACCTGTTCCGGCAGTTCACCGAGACCTGGGCCGGCTGGGACTGGCGCCAACCTGTCTGCCTGTCCAGGTACCTGATGTGCCATCAGTCCGAACCGATCTCCATCGTCACCCCTTCCTCCCCCGTCCGCAGTTGTACCACCCAGGTCAGCGCCGACACCCGCGACCTGCTCACCGAGGAGCTCTACCGCGCCTGGGAGCTCACCACGGAGAGCACCGACCCCTGGCCCGCCCTGCTCGCCCCGCCCCCGCTGCACCGCCGCCACGCCGCCTGGGCCGTGGTCACCGCCAGGGAGGAGTCCGTCGGGCTGGTCCGCGGCCGCCTCCGCACCCTCCTGGCCGCCCTGGAGGTAGCCGGCGCCACCCACCTCCACGCCTGGCCGCACCCCTACCGGACCCCCGACGGCCTCACCCACTTCCCCATCGGCCTCGGCCCCACCCCGCTCACCGCGGACCGACTCGCCACGACCGCCACCGCCTGGTGCCGCCACCTCCCCGGCGTCCGCCTCCAGCACGTCGAGGGCGGCGCGGTCCCCACCCTCACCAGCTGAACCTCACCCCCGGGCACGGACGAGGACGGCATCGACAAGAATCCGGAGCGGACCCTGGCACATGTCGCCAGGCCCCGTACGAGCCGGCCGGACCAGGGATGGAGCCCGGGAGGGCCGAGAGGCGCTGTTCCTCGTCCGGGGTGTCGGTTGCAGTGGGCCTCACCGAGGATGAGGACGCTCCAGCCCCGGGGTCCGTTCGGTAGGCGATCGTCCGGGCGTCCACGACGTAGTCGACCGGCAGGACGACGCGCGCCGAGGAACCGGGCCCCGGGCAGGTTGGACCCCCGCCCGGGGGCCGGTTCCGGGGTGGACGGATGGAGGAGGACGGTCGGGGTCAGTAGACGTTGACGCCGTACGCGGCGAGCGCCTCGTTGACCGGCTGGAAGAAGGTGGTGCCGCCGGTGCTGCAGTCACCACTGCCGCCGGAGGTGATGCCGAGGGCCTTGGTGGCGTCGTACAGCGGGCCGCCCGAATCGCCGGGCTCGGCGCAGACGTTGGTCTGGATCATGCCGCGTACGGTGCCGCCGTCGGAGTAGCGCACGGTGGCGTTGAGGCCGGTGACCGTGCCTCCGTGGGTGCCGCTGGTGGATCCGGTGCGCTTGACCGCTTCCCCGACGTAGGCGTTCGGGGCGGAGGTGAAGCCGCCGGTGTGGCTCACCGCACTGTTGTCGTAGCGGACGAGCGCGTAGTCGTTGCCGGGGAAGCTGGAGTTGACGGTCGCCCCGATCAGCGTGGTGTGGCCGGAGTTGGTGTACCAGGTGCTCGCGACGTTTCCGCAGTGCCCCGCGGTGAGGAAGTAGTAGGTGCTGCCGCTCACCACGTTGAAGCCGAGCGAGCAGCGGTACTGGCCGCCGTAGATGGCGCTGCCCGCGGCGAGCAGCGGGCGGAAGGTGCCCGGGGAGTGCTGGATCCGCAGCGTGGCGGCGTCGGGGCCGGCGGCCTGCTTGATCCTGGCGATCGCGGCCGGTGGGACGGTGCCGTCCACCGTGACGACTACACGGTCGGCCGTCGGGTCGACGTACCAGGCGATGCCGTTGACGTCGGTCCGCTGCAGGGCGTCGCTCACCGCGGCGAGTCGGGCCGGGCCGGCGGGTGCGGTGGGGGCGGCGACCGCACTCGGCGCGGCCACCGCGGTGGCGGACAGCAGGCCGACGACGGCAGCGAGCAGTCGGGTGGTCCTCGCGGTGCCGGTGTGGGGGATGGTGCGCGTGGTCCTCACTGGTCTCCTCCTGGGAGTGAGAGGCCCCCTGAGGGTGTGGGGGCCGTGAGGCGCGGTCAGGGAGTGCGCGGACAACCGACGGTGTCCATGGGGGTGCCACCGCGGATGATCTGCCCCTGACAGGCGCTGACGGGAAGTATGAGCAGAGCCGGAGGGCGGCACAAGGCCCCGGACACGGCCTGCACACCATCTCGACAACCCCACGGACGGCCCGCCGGGCCGCGGTCCAGGAAACCCGGGCCGTCGGCACGGGACGTTCGGACCACGATGCCGGGCTGTCCGTCAGGCCGGTCGAGCCGGCCCGGGTCAGCCACCCGTCGGGACCCGGAGCGTGCCGTAGCGCTGCATCCGCTGCCAGCGCAGGCGGGATCCCGCCAGCGCGGTGAAGACCGACTGGATCACCACCAGGTACATCAGCTGCCGGTAGACGAACTGCTGCAGCGGCAGGCTCCACAGCGGTCCGTACCGTTCCTTGTCCAGCCGGAACGCGTAGGCACCCATCAGCATCTGGACCAGCAGGAACGCCGCCCACAGCCCGACGATCCGCACCGGGTCGAGGAAGGCCAGTCCGTACAGCGCGAAGACGTCGACCACCGGGGCGAGCAGGGGCAGGAGGACCTGGAACATCAGCAGGTAGAGCAGCCCTCGCCGGCCCAGCTTGCCGGCCTGCCCGCCCTGGACGAGCGCGCCGCGGTGCTTCCACATCGCCTGCAGGGTGCCGTAGCACCAGCGGTAGCGCTGGCGCCACAGGGCGCTCAGCGAGGCGGGGGCCTCGGTCCAGGCCTTGGCCCGCTCCTCGTAGACCACTCGCCAACCGGCCCGGCACAACGCCATGGTGAGGTCGGTGTCCTCGGCGAGCGTCTCCTCGCCCACGCCGCCGACCGCGAGCAGCGCGGAGCGGCGGAAGGCGCCGACCGCGCCCGGCACGGTGGGCATGCACTCGGCGAGGTCGAAGAGCCGGCGGTCCAGGTTGAAGCCGACCACGTACTCGATGTGCTGCCAACGGCCCAGCAGACCACCGCGGTTGATCACCTTGGCGTTGCCGGAGACCGCTCCGACCGAGGGGTCGGCGAACGGCTGCACGAGGTGCCGGACGGCGTCCGGCTCGAACACGGTGTCACCGTCCACCATGACCAGCAGCTCCGCGCGGGCGGCGGCGATACCGGTGTTGAGGGCGGCTGGCTTGCCCGCGTTCTCCTGCCGGATCACCCGGGTGTACGGCAGGTCGAGCGACTCGACCAGGTCGGCCGTGCCGTCGGTCGAGCCGTCGTCGACCACGATCACCTCCACCGGGTGGTCGGAGGCGAGCAGCGACCGCAGTGCGGCCTCGATCCCGGCGGACTCGTTGTAGGCGGGCACGATCACACTGACCGGCTCGGTGACCGGCGGCCCCCATGGCCGGCGCCGCAGCCGCTTGTGCCGGCGGGCTGCCGCCAGCACGGCGACGGCCCGCAGCACGCTGATCGCGCCCGCCGCCCACAACAGCCAGCCCAGCGCCGCGAGCGTCCGGTCGCCGCCCCGGAGGAGCCACATGAACGCGGTCCCCTGGAGCCGGTCGGCGGTCCCGGCCCGGTGGACGGGGTCGGACAGGCCGACCGCCTCGCTGACCGTGGCGAAGTGCAGGCCGCGGTCCTTCAGCCGGGGCAGCAGGGCGGTCAGCGCCGCCACGGTCTGGGAGCGGTCGCCGCCCGAGTCGTGCATGAGCACGATCCGGCCCGGGCCGCCCGCAGCGTCGTCGAGGGTCTTCAGGATCTGCGCGGTCCCGGGTCGGCGCCAGTCCTCGCTGTCCTGGGTGGTGAGCACGGTCAGGTACCCCGCGTGCCCGGCCTGCTGCACGGCATCCCACTCGCCGTCGTCCAGGGCGTCCGGGCTGGAGGAGTACGGCGGCCGCAGGAGGGAGCTGGTCACTCCCGCCGAACCGGCCAGTGCGAGCTGGGTCTCGCGCAGTTCCAGCGAGCGGCGCCAGTCGGGCGCGGGGCCGAGGTCGGTGTGGGTGAACGTGTGCACGCCGATCTGATGGCCCTCGGAGACGATCCGGCGGATCAGGTCCGGGTGGGCGGCGGCTTGGGTGCCGACCACGAAGAACGTGGCGTGCACCCGTTCGCGACGCAGGACGTCGAGGATCTGCGGGGTCCAGGTCGGGTCGGGGCCGTCGTCGAAGGTGAGGACGATGGTGCCGGGCTTGGGAGCGGCGCTGCGCGGCTGGGGGCCGGCGGCGTCGATCACCGGTCCGCCTTCGCGGATCGCCGTCGGCACGGTGCTCGTGCCCGCGTGCGCGGCCGTCTGGTCCGGGCGGTCGTCGAAGCTGTGCTGGGTGTACCCCTGGAGCAGTAGGGCGCCGGAGAGAGTGAGCAGCAGTGCGGTGAGCAGCAGCCAGTGGGTGCGCAGCGGGCCCTGCCTCACCACTCCGCGCCTGCCTCTGCGGGGGCGGTCGGGGGCGGGGGCTCGACGGCGGCGGGTTGTGCTCATGGCGCTGCTTTCCGGGGTGCGGGCCGCAAGGGTGGGCTGGTCGGGCATCAGGGTTTGCCGGGCTTGTTGCCGGAGTTGCCCGGCGGGCTCGTGGGGCGGCCGTGCCCGGGTGGGGGCGTGGCGGCGGGCGGGCTGTTCGGCGGCGCCGCGGGGCTGGTGACCGGAGCGGGCGAGCCGACACCTGCGGGGGCACTCGGGAGGCCGGCGGCAGGCCCGGTCGGCGCGCCGGCCGTCTGCGGGTGCCGGTCCCCGACCGGGCCGGTGCCGGCCTGGCGGGCGGCCACGGTGGGCGGCGCGCCGGGCGGGGCCGCGGCCTCCGGGGCGGCGAACGGCGCCGTGGACGGTGTGGATGCCTGGGCGGGCGCGCTCGGCGCGGGCGGCTGGGGCAGCGGAAGAAACGGCGCGTTCACGGTGGGGCCGCCGAGCAGGGTGCTGCCCAGCAGCGCGAGGTACCCACCGGCCGGAACGGCCAGCACCGCCCCGAGCCTGCGGATCCGGCGCTGACGGCGGCCGGAGGCGTCGACGAACACGGGCGGGGGCGCGGGCTGCTCGTCCGCGGTGTCGGTGACGGCGGACAGCTCGGCGGTGTCCGACTCGCCCGCCTCGTCGGGCCACGCGAGGTGGTCGGCGGGACCGGCCGCGGGGGCGTAGTGGTCGGCGGGACCGGCCGCGGGGGCGTAGTGGTCGGTCGGGGTTCCGACGACCGGTCCGCCGGCCGCCGGGCCGTGAAAGTACCTCGGGACCAGCGGAGGGTAAGGCTGCTCCTCGGCGGTCGGCCATGGGCCGTACGACGTGACGGGCACGATGTCGAGTCCAGGTGTTGTCGGTTCACAGGGCTACCACGGCAGCACCCCGATCACGGCGGACCGGGCGGTGAGGTGGTCGTACCTGTTCAGCGCCGACGGCCGGCTCGCTGTCACACCTTCTCGGGAAACCGTGCCGACCGCCGGATCCCAGGGTTCACAATTTATATTGCGCAACTTTTCTTTCGGATCTACCGTGGACCCATGACCCAGAAGCCGGAGCCCAACCGGATCACCGACCTGTCCCGTCTGAAGGCGTTCACCAACCCGCTGCGGATGCAGCTCTACCGACTGCTCTACGCGGCGGGCAGTGCCACCGCCTCGCAGCTCGCCGAGCAGGTCGACCAGGCGCCGTCCCTGGTCAGCTACCACCTGCGCAAGCTCGCCGAGCACGGCTTCGTCGCCGAGGCGAGCGGCCGGAGCACCGACGGCCGGGAGCGGTGGTGGCAGGTCGCCTCCGAGGAGGGCTGGGGCTTCCGGGAGTCCGACCTCTCCGACACGCCCGAAGGTGCCGCCGCCGTCGGCGCGGTGGCCCGCGGGCTCGTCGACTCCCGGGCCACCCAGTACCGCGCCTACCTGGACCAGGGCGCCGCCTGGGGCACGGAGTGGACCGACGCGGCCTTCAGCCTCGAGTGGCTGCTCGACCTCAAGCCGGCCGAACTCGCCGAACTGGGCGAGGAGTTGCAAGACCTGTCCCGGCGCTGGCGGGAGCGCGGCAAGGCCGCCAGGGCGGCCGGCGACACCGAGGGGCGCGAGCACGTGTCCGTCCACCTGTACGGGTTCCCTTTCCGCCCCTGACCTCACTCAGACCGCCCCCGCACCCCCGCACAGACGAACCGGAGACCGTGATGGCCCTCGCGGAGACGACCCGCCCCCTGCGCACCGCCACGCCGCCCGCCCACCGCGACGGCAACGTGCTGCGCTGGCTCGCCGCCTACACTGCCTCCCTGATCGGCGACAGCGTCTATTTCGTCGCGCTCGGCTGGGCCGCGCAGCGGGCCGCCGGCCCCACCGAGGTCGGCCTGGTCATGGCCGCCGGGGCGCTCCCGCGCGCGGTGCTCATGCTCGGCGGCGGCGTGCTGGCCGACCGGCTGGACCCCCGGCGGGTGATCCTCGGCAGCGACGCCCTGCGCTGCCTGCTCATCCTCTCGGTGGCCGCAGCCATCGCCCTGACCACGCCCGCGCTCTGGCTGCTGGTCGCGGTGGCGCTCGTGTTCGGCGCCGTGGACGCGCTGTTCGTCCCCGCCGTCGGCGCCCTCCCGCCCCGGATCACCGGCCCCGACCAGCTGGCCCGGGTCACCGGGATGCGCTCGCTGTCGATGCGCCTCGGCCAGATCGCGGGCCCGCCGCTCGGCGGCCTGGCCATGGGCCTGGGCGGCCCGGCGGCCGCCTTCGCCACGGCGGGCCTGCTCTTCGCGCTCTCCCTGCCGCTCCTGCTGACCATCCGGGTCCGTGCCCTGGAGACGCCCCCGGACGAGGCGGCGCCCCGCCGCGGCACCGCACGCACGGACCTCCTCGACGGGCTGCGCTACCTCCGCCGCCACCGCCTGATCGGTCCGCTGGTCGCCGTCGGCGGCGTCTGCGAACTCGGCCTCACCGGCACCCTCAACGTCGGCATGGTGCTCCTCAACGCCGAGCGCGGCTGGGGCCCGTCCGGCTACGGCTGGATCGTCGCCTGCTTCGGCGCCGGGGCCACCGCCGGCGCCGCGCTGCTCACCGTCGTCGGCCGACTGCCCCGGGCGGGCCTGACCATGGCGGGCACCCTGCTCGTGGCCAGTACGGGCGTGGCCGCGATGGGCCTCGTCCCGAGCCTGGGGACCGCCGCCGCGCTGGCCGCGCTCGTCGGCCTGTGCGCGGGCCTCGCCGGCGGCCTGGACAGCGCCCTCGTCCAGACCGCGACGGACCCCGCCTACCTCGGCCGGGTCACCTCCGTCGTGATGCTCACCATGCTCGGCCTCGCCCCGCTCAGCTACCCGCTGGTCGGCGCCGCCATCGGCGCCTGGGGCGCGGCCCCGGTCTTCGTCGGCTGCGGCGCCGTCTCCTGCCTGGGCGCGGCCGTCGCCCTGGCCTCCGGCACGGTCCGGCGCGCCGAACTGCCCCGGCGGCAGACGGACCACTGAACCCGCGGCAGACCACTGAACCCGCGGCGGCCCGCCGGCCCGACAGCGTCCCGGCCCGTGCGGCACGGACCGGACAGCATCGACCGGGCGGGCCGGGCGGGCTGCCCGCGCGGACGGCGAGACCGTCCGGGCCACCGTCGCGGAGCCGTGCGGGGTCACAGCAGCAGCGCCCCCGCCGGCGCCCGCATCCGACGCCCGTACGCGGTGAGCGCGAGGACACCGGCCCCGCGCACCGGCGTCCCCGGCCCGAGCGACAGCGGATCGAGGCTCAACTCACCTGCCAGGCGCGGCGCCAGCTCCAACAGCTCCCGGACCCACTCGTCCTCGTCGTCGCCGTCCGGCTCCACCCACCCCTCCACCAGCGCGGGCAGCCCGAGCTCGGCTCGCCGCCGCTGCTCGTACCCGAGCGGCGCGCCGAGTTCCAGGTGCCGCGTGTCCTCGCCCGGGATGTACGCGAACCGCCGTACGGCCGCGCCGTGTTCGGCGACCAGCACCGCCGAGCCGTCGTTCTGCGCGCTCCACCAGTACGCCTGGGCACGCCCGTAGCGGGCGCTCAGCCGCTCGCAGGCCGCCAGGACCTCGGCGGCACGCTCGGCATCGCTCGGATCGCACCAGGCGCCGACGACCAGCGTCCATCCGGCCGGCTCAGGGGTGACGAACACCCGGCGGAAGGCGTCGTGCCGATCGTCGTCGAAACCCCCGTGACCGTCGATGTCGGCCGCGTACACACCGGCCGCGAACGGCACCGGGCGCGGCGCGGACAGGCCGAGCAGGTCCATCACCCCGGCCTGGTCGCCGGTGGCGACCGCGATCCACGACAGAAAGCAGCAGGCGAGCGGCTCCGGCGCGTCCTCGGGCGCCTTCACCCGCACCAGCCGCTCCAGCGCCGCCAGGTCCCGGGCGCCGATCAGCGCCTCCCCGCCGATCTCCGCGAGCGCCTCCAGCGCACCCGCCCGCGCGGCCCCGGGCCCGTTGCGACGCACCGCCTGCAGCAGGGGCACGACGTCCTCGCCCCACGAGCAGAACACCCGCACCGCCGCCTGCCGCACCTCGGCATCCGGATCACCCAGCAGCGGCACCGCGCTCTGCGCAACCGCCGCCGGCTGCGCATCGCCGCGCTCGCGCAAGGCCCATGCCGCCGCCCGCCGAACCGTCGCATCCGGGGAGCCGAGATCCCGTACCGCCTGCCGAGTGTCCACGGCCCGCCACGCTGGCCCGCCCCACCGACAACTCCCCCGGCTCCTCCGCCCGGGCCAGGCCACCCGCGCCGGATTGGCCCGGGACAGCGCGCCCGCCGCCCCCTACGCTCGGGCGCACAGTCGATCAACGGAGAACCCGCATGCACCCCGAACTCGCCGCCGATCTCGCGCGGTTGCCCGAACTCCTGGAGGAGACCCGGCAGCAGGCCCTCGCCTTCCTCGACGGCCTCGCCGACCGGCCCGTCGTCCCGCAGGCGGCCCCGCCCGGCGCCGGATCCGTCGGTCCGGCGAAGCTCGCCGAGGCGGGCGGCGGGTTGCCGGCGGCGCTGGCGGAGTTCGCCGAGCGGTGGGAGCCGCGCCTGTCGGGCAGTCCCGGGCCGCGGTACTTCGGGTTCGTGACCGGTGGTGCGACCCCGGCCGCACTGGCGGGCGACTGGCTGACCTCCACCGTCGACCAGAACTCCAACTCCTCGCTGGACCCGGCCGGTCAGCACCTGGAGCGGGAGACGGTCGGCTGGCTGCGCGAGCTGTTCGGGCTCTCGGCGGCGCACCACGGCACCTTCGTGAGCGGCGCGACCATGTCGAACACGGTCGGACTGGCGATCGCCCGCGAGTGGCTGGGCGAGCGGCTCGGCGTGGACGTCGCCGAGGACGGGGTCGGCGCGCTGGGCCGGGTCCGGGTGCTGTCGGGCGGCGCGCACTCCTCCGTCTCCAAGGCGCTGTCGGTGCTGGGCCTGGGCCGCACGGCGCTGCGGTCCGTGCCCCTACTGCCCGGCCGGGAGGCGGTGGACGTGGCCGCGCTGGAGCGGGCGCTGGCCGAGGCCGACGGGCCGTGCATCGTGGTGGCCAACGCGGGCACCGTCAACACCGTCGACTTCGACGACCTGCGGGCGATCGCCGACCTCCGCGAGCGGTACGGGTTCTGGCTGCACGTGGACGCCGCGTTCGGCGCCTTCGCCGCGCTGTCGCCGGAGCACGCGGAGCTGGTGGCCGGCCTGGACCTCGCCGACTCGGTCTGCGTCGACCTGCACAAGTGGCTCAACGTGCCCTACGACAGCGCCGTGCAGTTCACCCGCCGCCCCGACCTGCAGGCCCAGGTCTTCCGGAACGCCGCCGCCTACCTCGGCCCGGTCGGCGAGCACCCCGACCTGGTCCACCTCACCCCGGAGAACTCGCACCGGCTGCGCGCCCTCGCCGCCTGGTTCACCCTGCGCGCGTACGGCCGCGCCGGCCACCGGGAGATCGTGGAACGCAACGTCGCGGGCGCGCGGGCGCTCGGCGAGGCGGTCGAGCGGATCGACGGCCTGCGCCTGCTCGCCCCGGTGCGGCTGAACGTCGTCTGCTTCACCCTGGCGACGGATCCCACCCCCGAGCGCCTCGCCGCCCTCGCCGCCGAGCTGGCCGACGACGCCTTCGTCACCCCGACCCGCTACGCCGACCGGCCCGCCCTGCGCGCGGCGTTCAGCAACTGGCGCACCACGGAGGCCGACGTCCGGCGGACGGCGGAGGCACTCGGGCAGGTCGTCCGGAAACTGACCGCCGACCGGCGCCTCGAGGCCTGACGGCGCGGCCCGGTGCCGGCCCCACGACGATGACGATGGGGACGGCACCGGGCCTGAGCACCGGGCCTGAGCACCGGCCCGAGCACCGGGCCGATGGCTCAGCTCCGGTGGTGGTCCCCGCTCCCGCCGTCGATCAACTCCCGCAGGATGTCCAGGTGTCCGGTGTGCCCGGACCGTACCAGCCACTGCCGGCAACCCGGCTCCCCGACCGCGGCTCCCCGACGGCGGCCCGCTGTTCCGACCCCGGCTCCCCGACGGCGGCCCGCTGTTCCGACCGCGGCCGGCCGTTCCGCCGTGCGTGTCATCCTGAGCGCCGCCCACGCAACACGCCTGCCGCGCCTTGACCTTCACACCGTGTGAAGCCCGATGATCCTCCCATGACCGCCACACCGTACGACCCGTACGCGCTCCTCGCACAGAGCCGCCTCGGCATCCTCGCCACCATCAAGGCGGACGGCCGGCCCCAGCTCTCCCCCGTCATGCCGTTCTACGACCCGGAGACGAACGTCATCCTGATCTCCACCCGGGACGGGCTGGCCAAGACCGCCAACCTGCGCCGGGACCCCCGGGTCAGCCTGGAGGTGACCGGGCCGGACGGGCGCTCCTGGGTCACCGCCGAGGGCATCGCCACCCTCACCGGTCCGGGCACCGACCCCGACGGCCCCGAGGTCGAGGCGCTGGTCGACTACTACCGCAGCGCCGCCGGCGAGCACCCCGACTGGGCGGAGTACCGCGAGGCGATGGTCTCCGACCGCCGGGTGCTGCTCACCGTCCCGGTCGACCACGTGTACGGCACCCACCTCTGAACGGCCCGGGTGAACCGCCCGGGTGAACCGCCCGGGTGGGCGCGGCCACCGTCACGGGGGTACGGTGGCCGCGCCCGCCCGCGGCTCAGCGCAGCGTCGCGGTGACCACCGTGGCGTCCAGGTCCTCCTGCCGGCTCGCCACCGCCGTCAGCCCGGCCGCCCGCGCCACCCCGAGGGCTGCCGCCACCTGCCGCTCACTGGTCTCGAACAGCAACGACCCGCCCGCAGCCAGCCACCGGGGCGTCTCCGCGACCACCCTGCGCAGCACGTCCAGGCCGTCCGCGCCGCCGTCGAGCGCCGGCCGGGCCTCGTGCAGCCGCGCCTCGGGCGGCAGCAGCGCGAGGTCCCCGGTCGGGACGTACGGGACGTTGGCGATCAGCACGTCCACCCGGCCGCGCAGCGCGGCCGGCAGGGCGGCGAACAGGTCGCCCTGGTGGATCCGCGCCCCGGTGCCGGCCAGGTTGCGGCGGGCGCAGCGGACCGCCTCCGGGTCGATGTCCGCCGCGTACAGCTCGACCGGGTGCCCGGCCCCGGCCGCCACGGCGGCGCCCAGCGCACCACTGCCGCAGCACAGGTCGAGCACCACCGCGCCCGGGCCGCGGGGCGGGCCGGTCAGCGCGGTGGCGGCGGCGGCCAGGAACTCGCTGCGCCGGCGCGGCACGAAGACGCCCGGGTCGACGGCGATCCGCAGACCGGCGAACTCGGCCCAGCCGACAACGCGTTCGAGCGGCCGCCCCTCGGCACGGGCGCGGACCATGGCGGCCAGGTCGGCGGGCGCGGCTGCTGCGCGGAGCAGGATCCGCGCCTCGTCCTCGGCGAACACGCAACCGGCTGCACGCAGCCGGGAGACCACCGAGGAACGGAGAGCGACGGAGGAGAAAACCGGCAAGAGAACCCCTTGGGGAAGACGGGAGGAAAGCGAACGGAGGAAGAAACGACTCCGTCAGGGCTCCCGCAAGGGCCGACACCGCGCCGGTGCGTCACCCGCGCTAGACGCGCGAGGCGCCCGCACGGCCGCGCTCCGGGAGCACCCGCTCGGACATTCCGGTAATGGGTCTCACCTCCCTGAATCACGGTCATACTCGGCATCAGCCACCCTACCGCAACGCCGGTCGGCGGCACGTGCCGGTCGCGCGGGGGCCTGTGCCGGCAAGGGAGTTCGCGCGCCGGTCAGGCGGGCTCCGCGCCGGGCAGGCCGGCTGCACGCCGGGCAGGCGGTTCGCGCGCCGGTCAGGCGGGCTGCGGTACCGGCGGCCTGGTGCGGTAGGAGCCGGCCGTGCCCGGGGGGACCAGGCAGGGCAGCAGCCAGTCCCAGAGAGCGCCGACCCGGCGGGCGTGCTCCTCCGCGGGGCAGCCGTCGGCGAACACCACTTCCAGGCCGCAGGCGGCGGTCACCACCAGGATCTCCGGGCCGAGCCCGCCCGCGCGGTCGCGCAGCTCGCCCGCGCGGCGGGCCCCGGCCAACAGGTCCCGGACGACGGCGGCCCAGACGCGGTGGAAGCCGCGCATGCCCGCGAGGGTCTGCCGGGCGTCCACCGCTCCGGTTTCACCCGGATTCGGACCGCCCGGCCTGGCTTCGCCGGCCTTCGGCCCGCCCGGTTTGACGTCACTCCGCTCGGCCCCGCCCGGCTCGACCCCACTCCGCTCGGCCCCGCCCGGTGGGGGTTCCGCCTGCCAGCCGCCGTCCTCGCGGCCGAGGCGGAACGCCGCCCGGACCACCGGGTCCGCCCCGAGGGCGTCGACCAGCCAGTACCCGGCGTCGATCAGCCCCTGGAGCGGGGAGGAGGCGGCGCGCTGGTCGCCGCAGGCCGCGCGCAGCGAACGCTCGGCCTGCTCGAACACCGCTCTGGCCAGCTCCTCCTTGGAGGCGAAGTGGAAGTACAGCGCCCCCTTCGTCACCCCTGCGGCCGCGGCGATCTCGCCGAGGGTGGCACCCGCATAGCCATGGCGGTCGAACAGCCCCGCCCCCGCCTCCACCAGCCGCCCGCGCGTCCGTTCCGACCTCTGCTGGACCACCCGTCCCACAACCCCTCACGACGACAAGCACGTTCCGACCAAGCCCCGGTGGCACCCGGGCGGGCGCCGAGTCCTCCGACCGTCGCCCTCAGCCGACCCGGCTGAGCCGGGCCGCCGCGGTGTCCGCCAACGCGGCCGCGCCCACAGCGGGTTCGCGCTCCGTCTGCGCCGTCCGCTCCGTCCGCTCCGGACCGACGGGTCGCTCGGCGGCGGCGGGCCGTTCCGGCCCCATGAGCAGGATGGAGCGCTGCAGCCGGCGCAGACCGACCGAGGGCTCCATGCCCAACTCCCGTACCAGGGTGTTCCGCAGCCGCTGGTAGGCCTCGAGGGCCTCGCCGCGGCGCCCGGAGCGGTGCAGGGCGATCATGTACTGGCCGTGCAGGCTCTCGTGGGTGCGGTAGCGGTCGACCAGGACGGTGAGTTCGGCGAGCAGGACGCGGTGGCGGCCCAGCCGTAGGTCGGCGTCGATCCGCTGGTCCAGCGCGCAGAGCCGGGTCTCCTCCAACCGCTTGGCTTCGACGGCGAGTTGGCCGCCGACCGGGACGTCCGCGAAGGCCGGTCCGCGCCACAGCGCGAGCGCCTCGCCGAGCATCCGGGCGGCCAGCGGGTGGTCCTCGCCGTCGATCGCCCGGTAGCCCATGCCGGCCAGCCGCTCGAACTCCCGGATGTCCGTCAGTCCGCCGCCGCTGTTCAGCATGTAGCCGCCGGGCGAGGTCACCAGGACGTCCTTGGCGCAGGACACCCCCGCCTCCTCGCCGGCCCGGGCGAGCGCCCGGTCGATCAGGTCGCGCAGCTGGAGGACGTACGTCTGCACGGTGGTGCGCGCACTGCGCGGCGGACGGCCGGACCACAGCTCGTCGGCCAGCACCCCCGCCGGAACCACCTGGTCCGCGCGGAGGGCCAGCAGCCCCAGCACCTGACGCGGCTTCGGCGCCGACGGCACCACCGACACCCCGCACACCCGGACGTCCAACGCCCCGAGCACCCGAATTTCCACGATGACCACCCCAATCACACGGAACGCCGCAAGCTCGTCGCTGCGGCCGGCACCCGGGTCGACACCCCTGGGGGCAACTGCCACCAGTGAAAAACAGGACGCGCGGTTTGTCAATACAAAACCGAACGTGCTGTTTGTTTTTGAAGGCGGGCCGCCTGGGCACTGCAAGAAGCCACACGACCACCCTCGGTAGTGTTCGCAGGGCAAACCAAAGGCGGCGTGACCCCGTGGTCCCGCCGCCGCCCGCGCGCCCGATCCGCCCTCAGCCCCCCTGCACAGGAGGCAGGTTGAGCTCCCGTCAGCCCACGCCGATGCCCGCCTGCGCCTCGACCGGCACGTCGTCGCCCTCGTCCCCGCCGCCCGCGTCCGCACGGGCCGCCGCGATCTCGGCGACCACCTGGGCACCCCGGTCCGGCCCCATCCGCAGCGATCCGAGCACGCCGGGCACCGCGATGCTCGGCATCAGGTGCTGGAACAGCCCCGACACCCGAAGCTCCAGGTCAGCCCGCCCGGAAAGCTTCTGGGACTGGATCTGAACTCCCGTCCACGCCGCGATGATCAGCCATGCGGTGTCCGCCGGAACGACGTGCGGCAGCAGCTCGCCGCGCTCGCCGGCCGCCAGCAGCAGCGCCTCCATCCGGCCGATCCACCCCGGGATGGCACCGCCGCCGAGGTCGTCGAACACGTCCTGCCCGAGCGAGAGCCGGGCACCCGCGCTCAGCAGCGGGTCACGCGGCATCAGATGCGCGACCACCATCCCGGTGTCCACGAACTCCTGGAGCTTGCAGCTCCGTTCGGGAACTCCGTCCTGGGAGAACTGTTCCTCGACCACGCCCTGCGCGAGATCCCGCTTCGACGCAAAATGGAAATACACCGCACCACGCGTCACACCGGCCCGGGAGACCACCTCGCCGATGGTCGCGCCCTCGTACCCGAACTCGTCGAAGACCGACGCCGCCGCCTCCAGGATCAGCCGACGCGTCCGGAGCGCCCGCTCCTGCCGTACCACCGCAACCACCCCGCCCTGAGATGCCGGAAAACAAAACCAAACACCCCGTATCTTAGCTGCGCCCAACCCGCAACCGGCAAGACGATGTCGGTTAATCACCCAACCCCTCCCCCTTCCCCACCACCCGCCGAGCCCCCACCTGAAGGTCCGTCACCACAGGCCTCGCCCACCGCGGCGGTGAGGCCTCTTCCCAGGTTTCTTCCGCCCGTAAAAACCGAACGATTGGTTTCTTTGACGGTAATTCCGAAGCTCGCCGCAAGCCTACGGCCGATCTCCGCACCCGGTGCCGCTCCGCAACCGCCGCCCTCGAGCGCGGCGTCGTACGGATCAGTCGACCGTACGGTCGCAGCGGCCGAAACGGCCGAAACGGCCGTACCCGGGGGGAACCATGAAGCTCGACCCGCTGCGTCGCCATGCCGCCATGGCGACGGCCACCGGGCTGGCACTCGCCGCCCTGGCCTCCTGCACCACGTCCACGAAGACGGGCCCTGCCGCCTCCGTCACCATCCCGGCGACCGCCGTCAGGCTGCCGCTCGCGGACAGGGTCGCGGCCGGCCTGGAACGGATCCGCGCCACCGCCCAGCACAATCCGCCCGGAGAACAGTGGGGCCACTACCAGGACGAGGGCGGCAGGATCTGGTACTTCTGGCCCCTCCCCGACGGACGGTTCTGTCACGGAAAGGAGTTCGAGCTCGGGGACCAGGACATCCAGGAGGTCGGCTGCACGAGCAACCCCCTCCCGGACGACGGCACGCCGGCCGTGAACGCCCTCCTGGGCCCGGCCAGTGTGACCGGCGGCCGGTGGGTGAGTTTCCTCTACGCGGACCAGGAGGACGTCCAGGACATCGCCTGCGGCGACCTGCACTTCACCGCCCGGCGCATCGCCCGCTTCCCCGGCACCCACGGACCGCGCACCCTCTACGCCGTCAGCACGCCGTGGGCCGCGCTGGGCCTCCTGCACGCCCGGGTCCGCCGCGCGGACGGCACCATCGCCCCCGACCTGGCGCGGTTCCCGGACGGGAGCGAGTCCGCACACGTCTCCGGCGAACGCGTCTGCGCGTGAGAAGTCGGCCAGGCCGACTTCTGGTGCCAGGCCCTACGACTCCGCCACGTGCAGGATGAGGCGCCGGGCGGCGCGCTCCGACAGGATGCGCTGCTCCTCGACGGCGGCCGGGTCCATCGGGACGGGCGGGGCTCACGTCGTCCCGGCTCAGGTTGCGGGGAGTCAGGTTCGGAGTCACCACGCAAGCCTCGCGCGCAGGTGCGGTGGCGGTCCGCGTGGGTTCGCGGGTCCGGCCCGGTGTCAGGTCGCCCAGGGCAGCCGCATGGTTTCGAGCTCGACGTCGCCCAGCAGGGCCTCGATGAGGTCCGGGGGTCCGGCGACCTTGGTGGCCCAGAGGTCGTAGTCGGTGCACAGCACCCAGGAACGGTCGGCGGCCCAGAGGTTGGAGGGGCTGGCGTCGACGTCGGTGGTGTCGTAGAGGGCTTCGGCGTCGCCGAGGCGGCCCGCGCGCACATGGACGTTGTCGAAGTCCCCGAGCATCAGCGGGTTGTAGTAGGCCAGGCACCGGGTGTCCGGGCCGGCCGGACTGTACGCGGTGAGGACGGCGATCAGGCGGTTCCAGGTCTCCCGGTCGAGGCTCCCCTCGGTGGGCGGGACGATGCCGAGCGGCCAGCTGCCGTCCTTCTTCGCCGACGGGAAGCAGCGGTTGCAGGGCAGCAGCCCCTCGGGCACCACGGGATCGCCGGTCCGCTCCGCGAGCTCCGCCCAGCGCAGCCGGCGCCAGCCCGGCCCCGGGTGCTCGGCTCGGCCCAGGTCACCACCCGTGACGACACCCACGGCATCGAGGTCCACGCCCATGAACACACGCGGCTGCGCGCTCCCGTCCGCCAACCGGGTCTGCCGGTAGTCGTTGTACGAGAGCTCGCTCGGCCCCCGCTCATGCTCGTACATGGCGTTGAGCACCCAGACGGCGTCGGGCATCGCGGGCGCCATGAACCCGAGCACGCCGTCACCGCACAGCTCCCCCAGCCAGTCGGTCTCGCCGGACGGCGCGAGCGGCCACCGGCCGGACACCGGGTCGGCCTGCGGGTCTGCCGGCAGGTCGATCCGGGCATCAGGCTGGGCATCGGGCTGGGCATCAGGCTGCTCGGGCATCCGATCATGCTCCCACAGCGCCGGATCACGGACGCCCCCGGACCAGCGCAGGGGCGAGCAGGGCAGCTGCGACCGATACAGGAATGAAACGCTCTCTACCGGATTCTGCTGTCATCGATGAAGGGATGAGACTCGCCGTAGACGGGACTCTGACGTCGCGTCCCTACGGTGCCTGACATGTCACCTATCCATGACCGGATCGGCGGTCACCACACCAGGACCCGCAACCGAGCACGCGCCCAAGTCGTCCTGACAGCAGTCGTGTTGGCAGCCGGCACGGCGCTGGCCGCGCCCGCAGGAGCCGCAGGAGCCGCAGGAGCCGCAGGAGCCGCAGGAGCCGCAGGAGCCGCAGGAGCCGCAACGAAGAACGGGGCCGCAGGGAGCGGGCCCGCCACAAGCCGGGTGGTCGTCCATCCGGAGGCGGTCACGGCCGCGCAGCAGCAGGCCGTCCTCGGCTACTGGACCCCCGAGCGGATGGCCGCCCTGACCACGCCGTCGTCCGGCAATACGCCCAGGAGTGCCCCCGACGGAGCTCCGTGGACCGGCGCCGACACCCTGAGCAGGACGGTCGGCAGGCTGTTCTTCACCAACCACGGTGAGGACGAAAGCTGCACCGCGACCGTCGTGAACAGCGCCAACCGCAGCACCGTCGTCACGGCGGGGCACTGCGTCAACAGCCCCGACCTCCTGGGAAACGACAATCAGTGGCTGTCGAACGAGCTGTTCGTCCCGGGCTACCACGACGGTCTCGCACCGTACGGCACGTTCGTCGCCCGCGCCGGGGTCGCCGACGCCACCTGGCTCCGCAACAAGGAGCACCCGGAGCCCCGGGGCGAGTGGGGCGCTCCCTGTGTGCTGGGCGGTGGCTCCAGCGGCGGTCCCCGCATCGCCGACTTCGACCCGTCCTCCGGGATCGGCACGGTGGGTGACGACACCCTGAGTGCCTTCTTCGACTCCTCGGGACAGGTCTGCGACCACGGCAACGCCGCCTGCCTCCGGCACCTGGTCGGCCCGCAGTTCACCTCCGCGATCACGAAGCCGCTGTACAAGGCCGCCGAACGCTCCTGAGGCGTCGGCGCCGGCACGCCCCGATCCGGTGGTCACGACCGCCTCCCGAATCGAGCCGCGCCCGACCAACCCCACCCGGCCAACCCGACCCGACCCAAGATTGGCAACGATGTCAGCCCTCCACCGAGCATTTCCCCGCAAGCTCGCCGCCGCGGGAGCCCTCCTGCTGAGTGCGACCACCGCCGCGGTGCTGCTGCCGGACACGGCCTTCGCCGCGGAGCAGGAATCCGTCACGACGCACTCCGGCGCCACAACCGAACAGGAGCGCAGCCGGATCGACACCTACTGGACGCCGATGCGAATGAAGCTGGCGGGCGCCATGGTCCCCGAGATCACCCCCGTGCCGGAGGACGACAACACGCCTGACGATCCGCATCCGCTTCCCGCGAACACGCTGGATCCCGGATCGACCTGGACGCACGGCGGAGCGGTGAACACGAGCGTCGGCCGTCTCTTCTTCACCTTCGCCGACGGCTACGACGGCAGTTGCACCGCAACGGTCGTCACCAGCGCGAACCGCAGCACCGTCATCTCGGCCGCGCACTGTCTGCGGGCCATCGGGGCTCCCGGCACCGACGCCACGTGGAACCACAACCTCTACTTCGTGCCCGGCTACCGCAACGGAACCAAACCGCTCGGCGGCTTCACCATCAGGAGCGTGGCCACGTCCTCCCGCTGGGACGCCGATCCGAGCACGACGACCTCGGACGGTATCGCCGTCGCCGGCTACGACACGGGAATGCTCGTGGCCAACCCTTCAGCCGGGGGACGGCGGGTCGCGGACGTCACGGGAAGCCAGCGGATCGCGTTCACCAAGCCCGTCAAGGACGAGTTCATCCACACCTTCGGGTACCCGAAGGACCGACTCAACAACCCCAGCGCCTCCTACACCGGATCACGCATGATCCACTGCGCCGGACCGGCCCAGCCCGGCCCCAAGGCCCCCCTGCTGTGGGGTGAGCCCTGCGACATGTCCCACGGGGCGAGCGGCGGCCCCCACCTCGCACAGTTCGACACCCGGACCGGCATCGGCACCGTCGTCGGCGTCACCACCACCAGCGACGAACTCGCGGGTGGCCAGAGCAAGACGCTCTACGCCACCCGCCTCGGCGACAGCGCCCGCCGCCTCTACAGCTGGGCGCAGACCCGGGTGGCCTGACCTCTCGGTCGGCGCCTCCTCGTTCAGCCCGTACTCGTTCAGCCCCGGTTCGGTCCGTTCAACCCCTCCTCGACCGGCACCTCCCCCGGTCGAGAAGGACCCGTGCCCGGCCGACGGCGCCACACCCGTTGCCGACCAGCGGCTTCCACAACCAAACGGTTGAACAAGCGGGCGGAGCGGCGTAGCGTTGTTCTCAACCAATCGGTTGAGGATGAACAGGGGTGTGCGGTGGCTGTCGACCAGCTGTCCCGGGCGTTCGTGGCCCTGGCGGATCCGACGCGGCGGGACATCGTGGCCCGGCTGTCGATCCGGGACGCGACCGTGGGTGAGTTGGCCGAGTCCTACGCGATCACCATGCAGGCCGTCTCCAAGCATCTGAAGGTGCTGGAGGAGGCCGGGCTGGTGAGTCGCAGCCGGGACGGGCAGCGCCGTCCCTGCCACCTGGAGCCGCAGGTGTTCGACGTGATGACGAGCTGGATCGAACGGTACCGGCGCCAGGCCGAGGAGCGGTTCGGCCGCCTGGACGCCCTCCTCGCGGACATGGCCGACCACACCGCCCACCCCCGCACCGACAACGACGAAGACAACGAAGACCACGAAGGCAACAACGACACCGAAGACAACGACCGACCGAAGCCCCAGCAGAGCGAAGGAGTCCCGTCATGACCTCCACCACCGGCCCCGAGACCCGGATCGAGGCGGACCCGCAGCTGCCCACCATCCGGATCGTCCGCGAGTTCGACGCCCCGCAGGAGCGGGTCTTCCAGGCCTGGACCGAGCCCGAGCTCGTCGCCCAGTGGCTCGGCCCGAAGGACCTCGAGATGAAGATCGACACCTGGGAGGTGCGGACCGGCGGCCACTACCGCTACTCGATGCACCGCGAGGGCCAGGAGATCGCCGCCTTCTACGGCTCCTTCCACGAGGTCCGGCCGACCACCCGGCTCGTCCAGACCTTCACGTACGAGGGCGTGCCGGACGGCGTCTCGCTGGACACCGCGACCTTCGAACCCGCCGGGGAGGGCCGCACCCGCGTGACCGTGCTGTCGGTGGTCGACAGCCTGGTGGCCCGGGACGCCATCCTGGCCAGCGGCATGGAACACGGAGTGGTCGAGGGCTACCGGAAGCTGGACGCCCTGCTCGCCCCGAGCTGACCCGCCTCGGCACGCCGGGCTTCCGCGCGGTCAGGGCGGCGCGGCCATCCCTCAGGGCAGCACGGCCACCGCCTCGACCTCCACCAACTGGTCGGTGTACCCGAGCACCGAGACGCCGAGCAGCGTGCTGGGCACGTCGTGCTCCCCCATGTACGCGCGGTAGACGTTCCACACCCTCACCAGGTCCGCCCGGTCCCCGGAGGCCACGTACACGGTGGTCCGGGCGATGTCGGTGAGCCCGGCGCCCGCGTCCTCCAGCACGGTTATCAGATTGCGCATCACCTGGTGGGCCTGTCCCTCGTAGACGCCGACGGAGACCGTCCGGCCCTCCTCGTCGAGCGGGCAGGCCCCGGCCAGCCACAGCGAGCGCGCCGGGGCTTCGACCACCGCGCCGTAGGCGTAGTCGACGGCCGGCGTCAGACGCGTGGTGCGGATCAGCTTGACGGCGCTGCTCATGAGGTCCTCCTACGGTCCCGACCGAACGTTCGCGCCCATCGTTGGCTCTACCTGAACGACCGTCAAACCATTTAGCGAGGAACTTCCCGCCGTTCCAAGGCCGGTGCGCCCACGATTCACCGTTGCGGGTGATGGCGGACGGCCCCGCCGGAACGGAATCCTGGTGCCGCTACGCGCACTTCCACCCGCAACCACCGTCCGGGAGCCGCCCATGGAACCCCAACCGTCCGACCGCGACCAGGGCACCGGCGTCGGCCGGCGCCGCATGCTCGGCCTCGCGCTCGGGGCCGGCCTGGTCCCGGCACTCGCCGCGGCGGCGCACGCGATCCCCACCGCGCCGCCCGAGAGGAGCACGTCGCCGAGCGACGCACTGGGCCTGCGGGTCGCCGCCGTGGCCGCGGCCCAGATCGGTGTGCCGTACGCCTGGGGCGGCGGAGACCGGCTCGGCGCGAGCCTCGGCTTCTGCGACGACGAGAACGGCTACCTCAACGGCGTGTGCCTGGGCGAGAAGACGGTCGGCTTCGACTGCAGCGGCCTGTCGCTCTACTGCTGGTACCGGGCCAGCCACGGCACCGTCGAGCTCGGGCACTACACCGTCGCGCAGTTCAACCGCAGCGCCCCGGTGGAGCGCGACGCGCTCGCCCCCGGCGACCTGCTGTTCTTCTCCCGTCCCGACGCGCCCCTGCACCACGTCGGGGTCTACGTCGGCGACGGCGCGATGATCCACGCCGAGCGCACCGGGACGCTGATCGCCCGCGTCGAGCAGGTGCTCGACCTCCCGCGCTGGGCGGGCGAGTTCGCCGGCGCGCGCCGCCCCGGGCAGCCCGTCGGCTGAGCGCCCGCTTCCCCGCTCACAGTCCCCTGCGCGGCTCCCCCGACCCCCGGTGGACCCGCAGCAGCAGCGACTGCAGCACCTCTCGCTCCCCCGCGTCCAGCGGAGCGAGCACCTCGTCCTGCACCGCCCGCGCCTGAGCGTCGAGTTCGGCAAGCAGCGCCCGTCCGGCGTCGGTGATCGAGACCGAGACCCGGCGCCGGTCGGCCCGGTCCCTGGCGCGCTCGACGTACCCGGCGGCGGCGAGTTGGTCGGCCACCTTGGCCAGGTCGCTCGGGTCGAGGCCCAACCGCCGCACCAGGTCCCGCTGGGCCTGGGGACCGAAGTCGGCGAGCGAGGCGAGCACCGCCATGTCCCAGAGCCGCAGGCCGCGTTCGGCCAGCCGCTCGGCGAGCCGGCCGCGGGCCGTCTTCCCGACCCGGGAGAGCAGGTAGGTGCTCAGGTCCAGCAGCGTCGGGGGGAGCTCGGGCGCGCGCTCGGGCTCGGAAGCAGGGAGCTCGGAAGCGGGGGGCGGGTTCTCGGAGGCCATGGCGGAAGTCTAGGGTCTCTCCCTATAGTGGGTTGCAACCCACTAATTTCGGCCCCAACCCATCGCCCCCAGGAGTTCGACCGTGGACGCCCTGTACCCCCGCCTGCTCGTCACCCGCTTCGCCGACTGCTTCGCCTTCTACGGCGCGATCCTCCCGCCGCTCACCGGCGCCACCCTGGTCAAGGGCGCACCCGGGGGCCCGTACGCCAACTGGGACCTCGCCGACCAGGCCGTCCTGGTGCTCTACGACCGCGCCGCGATGGCCGCCACGCTCGGCACCGCCGAGCAGCCGGCCCGCCCCGCCGCACCCGCGCAGGACGCCGCGATGCTGGCCTTCCGAGTGGACGACGTGGACGCCGCCCTCGACCTCTGCCTGCGCCACGGCGGCACCCTGGCCGTCGAGGCCACCGACCGCCCGGAGTGGGGCCCGAACCTCCGGACCGCCCATCTGCGCGACCCGGACGGCCACCTGATCGAGCTCCAGTCGTACTGAGAGAACCGTCCCGCTCGGCCCGGGCCCGCCCCACCCCGCCCCACCCCGAGCCAAGGCGTGACCACAGGAGCCGATTCTCCGACGTCCGCGGCCGGCGACCCGGCACGCGCCCGACGGCCGGCGGCCGGCGGCCGGAGCACCCGGCGGGCCGAGCCGTCAGCGGTGGTAGACCTGCAGCTCGCGTACGGCGTCGTTGAACTTCGGCCCGAGGTAGCCGGCGGGCAGGCCCAGGACCTCCTCGTCGTTGAGCGGCGACCAGAGGTGCACGGTGTTGCAGTTGTTGTAGCCCTGCATCGAGGACACGCTGAGCGCCACGTCGATGTAGTTCACCAGGTGGTAGCCGGTGGAGTCGCAGCCGCCCGCGTCCCCGTAGAACGTGTAGATGACGCCGCCACCGAAGTTGATGTCCTTGTACTCCTCCAGCAGCAGCGTGCGGTCGGCCGGTTGCTCCGCCGTGCGGGTGCGGCCGTCGGCCCGGGCGAGTGCGTCGGCCCGGGAGTCCGGCGAGCAGGCCCGGCCGAGGACCGGCGAGGCCGCGTCCGCGCCGGGGACGTGCCCGAGCACGGCCGCGCAGTACTGGACATCGGGCACGGGCAGCGGGCGGAGCTGGGCCGAGCCAGCCGGAGCGGCGACGACCGCCCCGGCGAGGGAGAGACAGCCGGCGAGGGCGGGGGCGACGAGTCTGCGCGGGATGCGCACGGGATACCTCCGGTACAGGTGGCAGAGGGGGACAGCGGCGGCCCTGGACCCGGCCGCCGCGCCCATTCGACGGGCGGCCGCCACCCACGGCGTCACCGACACACCGCGCACCGCACTAGTCGTACGTATGCCACCGGCCCCGGGGTCCGACCCCCGTGCCCCTCGCCCGCGCGACGGCCCGGTCACCCCTCCGCGCCGACCTCCCACAGCTCGGCGCTGCACGCGGCCACCAGGGCACCGATCCGCGCCCAGACCTCCTCGGCCGGCAGCGGCTCCAGTCGGCGGCCGTCCCGCAGGCGCAGCGCGACCCGGTCGTCCACGGCCTCCTTGGCGCCGATCACCGCCTGGTACGGCACCAGCCGGGCCTCCCGGATCCGGGCGCCGAGGCTGCCGTGCTCGGGACCGGCGACCTCGGCGCGCAGGCCGAGGTCCAGGCAGCGCTGCCGGAGCCGTTCGGCCTGCGGCAGTTCGGCGTCGGAGATCGGCAGCAGCACGACCTGGGCGGGCGCGAGCCAGGCCGGGAACGCGCCGCCGTACAGCTCGATCAGGTGGGCGACCACCCGCTCGACGCTGCCGATCACGCTGCGGTGGACCATCACCGGGCGGTGCTTGGCGCCGTCCGGGCCGATGTAGTGCAGGTTGAACCGTTCGGGCTGGTGAAAGTCGATCTGGACGGTGGAGAGGGTGAACTCGCGCCCGGCGCCGTCGGCGATCTGCACGTCGATCTTGGGCCCGTAGAACGCGGCCTCGCCCTCCGCCGCCTCGAACGGCACCCCGGAGCGCTTCAGCACATCGGTGAGCAGCGCGGTGGCGCGCTCCCACAGCGCGGGATCCGCCACGTACTTGCCGCCGTCGCCGGGCAGCGAGAGGCGGTAGCGGACCGGCACGATGCCGAGCGCCCGGTGTGCCTCGCGGATCAACTCCAGCGCGGCGACGGCTTCGTCGGCGGCCTGCCCGGGGGTGCAGAACACGTGCGCGTCGTTCAGCTGGATCGCCCGGACCCTGGTCAGTCCGCCCAGCACCCCGGACAGCTCGGAGCGGTACATTCCGCCCAACTCGGCCATGCGCAGCGGGAGTTCCCGGTAGCTGTGGGGGCGGGAGCGGAAGATCAGGGCATGGTGCGGACAGAGGCTGGGCCGCAGCACCACTTCCTCCGAGCCCAGCTCCATGGGCGGGAACATGTCCTCACGGTAGTGCGCCCAGTGGCCGGAGATCTCGTACAGCTCTCGTTTGCCGAGCACCGGGGAGTAGACGTGGCGGTAGCCGGCCCGGCGCTCGCGGCCTCGGATGAACTCCTCCAGGGTGTGCCGGATCGCGGCGCCACCGGGCAGCCAGTACGGGAGGCCGGAGCCCATCAGCGGGTCGGTGTCGAAGAGGTCGAGTTCGCGGCCGAGCTTGCGGTGGTCGTGCTGGGGGCGGCAGCTCCGGGGCTGGTCGGGCAGGGGCCGGCCGTGCGACGGGTGGGCGTTCATGGCAGTGGTCTCCACTCTGGGGCTGCGGGCGAGTGGAGCCGGAGACGACGAAGCCCCGGGGCACTCGCCCCGGGGCTTCGGACTAGGTCAGCAGTCAGCGCGCCGGGACTCTCTCCGGCGTCGTCGTGACGAGTGCAGCGCGCTTCATGCGATCAACCGTAGCAGGTCGGAAGACGCGCGAAAGATCTTTCCGAGGGGGTCCGACGAACTGCCTCGACAGGCGGGCGGCTTCAGTACAGGACGACGCAGCCGCGCGCACCGAGCGCGTCCAGCACCCGGGCGGACGGCCGCACCTCGTTCCACCGCAGGTCCAGCTTCTCGAGCGCGGGCAGCGCACCCGGTTCGTCCAGCCAGTGCGGCAGTTCGGTGATCCGGTTGCCGCGCAGGTCGAGGCGGCGCAGCACCGGCAGCCCGGCGAGCACGGCCGGCACCTCGGTGAGGGCGTTCTCCCTGAGCTCCAGCTCGCGCAGCTCGGTGAGGCCGGCCATGGAGTCCGGCAGTGCGGTCAACTCGTTGCCACGGAGCCAGAGTTCGCGTAGCGCACGGAGCCGGCCGATCTCCTCGGGCAGCGCGCCGAGGCGGTTGTGCTGCGCGCGGAGCTCGACCAGGGCGGTCATCTCGCCGATGGCCGCGGGGAGTTCGGTGAGCCGGTTCTCGCCGACGTTGAGGTAGCGCAGTGCGGTGAGCCGCCCGAGGGCGTCCGGCAGGGCGGTCAGCGCGTTGTCGTGCAGGTAGAGGAAGTCGCCCAGCCCGGTGAGGTCGCCCAGCCCGGCGGGGACCTCGGCGAGCTTGTTGTGCCCGAGGTCGAGGGTGCGCAGAGCGGCCAACCGTCCGATGGCCGGGGGGAGTTCGGAGATCCCGGTGTCGGCGAGGATGAGCACCGTCAGGTCGGTGCGGTCCCACACCTCGGCCGGCACCTCGTCGAGCGGCTGCCGCCAGAGGTTCAGGGTCACGTCCGTCACGGCTGCACTCTACTCTCGCCCCCTCCCCTCGTGGGAGGAACCGGTCGCGCACCCGCCGAAGGAGGGCCCACGCCTTCAGGCGGAGGCCCTCCGGCGGAGCGGCTACCGCGCCGGGGCCGGGCGGACCGGGTGCTTGCTCATGATGGAGACCCGGTTGAAGGAGTTGATGGCGATCGCCACCCACACCACCGCCGAGATCTCGGCCTCGTTCATCGCCTCGCGCGCGGCCCCGTACGCGGCCTCCTGCGCGGCCGCGTCGGCCGGGTCGGTGGTCGCCTCGGCCAGTGCGAGCGCGGCGCGCTCCCGCGGGTCGAACAGCTCGGTGTCGCGCCATGCCGGGAGCACGCCCAGCCGCTGCGTGGTCTCGCCCTCGCGCAGCGCGGCCTTGGTGTGCACGTTCAGGCAGTAGGCGCAGCCGTTGATCTGCGACACCCGGAGGTTGACGAGCTCCACCAGTCGACGGTCCAGCCCGGCCTCGGCCGCCACCTCGCGCGCCGCCTCGGCGGCCGCGACGAGCGCCTTGTACGCCTGGGGGCTCTGCTTGTCGATGAACACCCGCCGGTCCGTCGGGACCACCGTCACATCACTCACCTGAACTCCTCGGGCCGATCACTGTTTAGGCTGATCACTGTCGCGCGCCACTCTGCCATGGCATGATAGTTGAATATAGAACTACCATGCACCTGGGAGGGACCCCGACCGTGAGCACCACCGAGACCGACCTCATCGAGCCGCCCGCCGCCCCCCGCGTGGAGGTCCTGCCCCCGCGCGACGTCCCGCTCGGCGGCCCGCGCGCGATGACCGTGCGCCGGACGCTGCCGCAGCGTTCCCGCTCCCTGATCGGCGCCTGGTGCTTCGTGGACCACTACGGCCCCGACGACGTCGCCCACACCGGCGGCATGGACGTCGCCCCGCACCCGCACACCGGCCTGCAGACCGTCAGCTGGCTGTTCACCGGCGAGATCGAGCACCGGGACAGCCTCGGCGTCCACGCGTTCGTCCGACCCGGCGAGGTCAACCTGATGTCCTCCGGCCACGGCATCGCCCACTCCGAGGTCTCCACCCCCGCCACCACCACCCTGCACGGCGTCCAGCTGTGGGTCGCCCTGCCGGAGGAACACCGGCACACCGGCCGCAACTTCCACCACCACGCCCCGACCCCGGTCGCCCTGGCCGGCGGCGAGGCCCGGGTCTTCCTCGGCACCCTCGCCGGCGACACCTCCCCCGTGCCCACCTTCACCCCCCTGCTCGGCGCCGAACTCACCCTCCGCCCGCACGCCACCGTCACCCTCGCCGTCGACCCCGCCTTCGAGCACGGCCTCCTGGTCGACTGCGGCGAGGTCCGCCTCGCCGACACCCCGCTGCACGCCGCCGACCTCGGCTACCTCGCCCCCGGCTCCACTGCCATCACCCTCACCAACACCGGCGACACCGATGCCCGGACGATCCTGCTCGGCGGCACGCCCTTCGAGGAGCAGATCGTCATGTGGTGGAACTTCATCGGGCGGTCTCACGAAGACATTACCCGAGCCCGCGAAGAATGGATGAGCTCCGCGAACCCCGACCGCTTCGGCGAGGTCCAGGGCTACCCGGGCGACCGGCTGCCCGCCCCGGAGCTCCCCGGGATCCCCCTCAAGCCCCGGGGAAACGTGCGCTGACCTGGGTGTTCGCCGATCGGGGGTGCGGCAGCCGGGTCCGCCGCACCCCCGAGCCGGAGTCCCCTGCGCCCACCCTCGAAGCGCCCCCGCCGACACTCGGCTCCGCACTTGACGCGTGACATCGTTCGACCATCCGCGACAGCGTCTGACAGGACCGATGCTGACTCAATGCCGAGTTTGCTGACGGTCCATCAGAATCGATCGGAGCACTCACGGAGCCCGGGAAGTCATCGTCGGGTGGCGCCGTGAGAACCGGCGGATGCCCTGGCACGGCCCCCTCGCCGGCTGCCGAAGGACGGTCACTACCGGAGCGGCGCGGGTCGGAGAGGACAGCCACCATGCCGCCTGTCCCCCACCGACGATCTTGCTTCAAGCCAGTTATTACGTTCGCGCCCTGCGGGGCCTTCCGAGCCCCCTCTGCCGGCAAGCACCTGCCGACCCGCCCCGCCTCGGCGCTAGGGTGACCCCCATGGCGGACGTCCCAATGGCAGCGGCACCCTTGGTCGAGGCCCTGGATGCCCTCGTCGGGCGCGCCTGCGAACCGCCCACGGGCACCTCCCGGGCGAAGCAACTGCGCTGGGTCACCGGCGAACTGCGCACCGCCCTGGAGAGGGGCGCGATCGCGCCGACGGCCGCCGGCTCACTCGCCCTGCTCTTCGCGCCGGACACCCTCGCCGCCTACCTCACAGCCGCCGAGCGGGGCGGACTGCGGCGCAAGCCCGCCGCACGACCCGACCAAGCCTCACCCGCGTCCATGCGCGTCCGGGAGGACTGCCTCCGCATCCTCGGCGACCAGGCCGGCATCACCGTCACGACCCCGGACCGCAACCGGCCGCGGGCCGAGCTCCGGCCGGTGGTCGCCGCCCGCCCGCGCAGCATCCTCCTCGGCCACCTGGAACACTTGGCCCGCCCCGGCCGGTCCGAATCCCGCAGCCGGATCCTCGCGATCATCGGCACTGTGCTGGACACCGGCTGCCGCGCCGGCGAACTCTGCGCCCTGCACACGGACGACGTCGACCTGCACCACGGCACGATCCGCCTCACCCGACTCCCCCAGCACCGCAACCCGCACACCACGCCCGCCACCGAGACCGTCGCCCTATCCAGGCCCACCCAGGCCGCGATGCGCCACTGGCTCACCATCCGCGGCCACCTCGTCGTACGCGACACCACCCAACCCGTCGGCCCGGGTAACGAGACCACCGACGCCCTGTGGGTGAGCATCGCCCCCAGCGGCCACCCCCGCCCCGGCCTGCCCCTGCACTTCCGCGGCCTGGCCCGCGCCTATGCCCGCGCAATCCGCGACCTCAACACCGAGATGGCCGCAGAACCCGGCTGGCACCCCCTGCCCCAACGCATGGAACAACTACGCCGCGCCATCGAACTCGAACCGGCTGCCCCCGACGGTGCGACCCTCCTCCGCCGCACCCCCACACCTGCCGCTGGCCCCGAGGCCGCGCCCGGTGAGCAGCGATGAGGTCTCGATACCAGGCGTACGAGGCCTTCGGGATGCGCCGCCGCGTCGCGAAATCGACGGGAACGAGGCCGAACCTCTGACAGAACAGCCCCTCAGCCCATTCGAAGTTGTCGAGGAGGGACCAGGTGTAGGACGTCGATGCCTTCGGCGACGAGGCCGTCGAGGTGGGCATCCGGTCGCCGAGGCGGTCGGCCACCACGGTCGCGTACTCGGCGAAGCGGTACGCGGTGTCGCGGTCGAGCCAGCCGCCGTTGTCCTCCAGACCCTGTGGGAGGTCCCAGTGGAAGAGGGTGGGGAGGGGCACGATGCCCGCCTCCAGCAGGGCGTTTACCAGGAGATCGTAGAAGGCAAGTCCGGCCGGGTTGACGGCGCCGGCACCGGCGGGCAGGACGCGGGACCACGAGAGCGAGAAGCGGTAGCCGTCCAGCCCGAGGCCCTTCATCAGGGCGATGTCCTCGGGGTACCGGTGGTAGTCGTCGCAGGCCACCGCGCCCGTGTGCCCGTCGCGGACGGCGTCAGGGCAAACGCAGGCCCGTGGCTCCCTCGGCCAACGACAAGGCCAAGAGGGATGAACCCCTGCTGTACTCGATCACGGAGGCCGCGAAGCGCCTGCGCGTGGGCGTGGCCTGGCTTCGTTCGGAGTCGGCCACCGGCCGCGTGCCGTACCGGGAGATCGGCCGCCACCGCATGTTCAGCGAGGACGATCTGGCTCAGATCGTGAAAGACGCGTACCGGCCCAGCAACGGGAGGACGCGCGGCAGACGCCGGTGAGAGCACACACTCACGTCGACACCTGTCGAGTCACGCGTACGGGTCGCGCAGCGGCCGGGGCTCGCGCGCCCCGCGCGTGATCTCCTCCGGCAGGTCCGGGCCACCGGTGTAGTAGCGTCCCTGGGCCTCACCCTTGGCGATCAGCCAGCCGGCCCGGACGAGCTCTCGGATGTCGCGCTGGGCCTGCTGCTCGCTCAGCTCGGCATCCGCCTGATAGGTGGCACGGCGCACGCGGTTGCCCATGGCAGCCGGATAGAGGGCGTAGAGCATGCGGTCGGGCCAGCCCCGCTGCCCGATCGCCTCGTCGAGGGCGCTCCAGACCTCGCGGGTGGTGTTCACCTGGCGCTCGACCGTCTGGGCCTGCTGGTGATGGGCGCGCAGACAGAACCGGACCCACGGCAGCGTGTCCCGCTCCGGAGTCCAGACCGGGCCGCCGACCTCACCGAGAACGTCGTAGTAGCGGTAGGTGTTGCGGGCCCGGCCGAGCCATTCCTCGATGCTGGAGAACTCCGGCGCCATGATCCCCTCACGCGCCAGGACCAGGGTGTGCAGCGCACGGGACATCCGCCCGTTCCCGTCCGACCACGGGTGGATCGCCACCAGGTCCAGGTGCGCCATCGACGCCCGCACCAGTCCGGGCGCGTCGAGGTCGCCCCTGTTGAGCCACTCCATCAGCTCACCGGTGAGGGCCGGGACCTGCTCGGCGGCCGGCGCGGTGTAGGCGGCGATGGTCGGGTCCTCGGCCGAGGTGACGTACACCGCGCCGGTGCGCCACCAGCCGGGGCGCTTGAGCAGGTGGTGGCCCTGCATCATGAAGTGCAGCGCGTTGAGCAGTTCCTTGCTGTAGGCGAAGTCCTCACCGGCCTCCGCGAGGCGCTGGATGTAGGTCATGGCCTGCCGATAGCCCTCGATCTCGACCGTGACGGTGTCGCTCGCCTCGATCGGGCTCTCGCCGACCATGATGTCCTCGACATCCGACACGCTCGCCGCATAGCCCTCGATCGTATTCGACCCGGCGATCGCCCGCGCGGTCAGGTTGCGCCGCAGCTGCCCCTCCCACCGCTGGGGTGTGCGCAGGTGCAGGCGCAGCCGATCACGCGCCTCCTCGATCTCCGCGAGGACAGTCAGGTCGGAGTCTTCGAGTTCGGGCAGCGAGTAGAGCATAAGGCCATGACACCATCATGGAATCGTCACGTCAAAAAGTGGCCACGGGCCTCAGCTCCACCCACTGGAGTGAGCCACTCCCCAATGCCCCGGGATTCGTCCTCTGACGGGTCCCACACTGGATCGTGAGGCCCCTCAAGAGTGATGTCATGGCGTGCCCGCCGGTTCGGTCCCGCCCTGGTCCAGTCGGAACGGCGGGTACGAGTCGGTCATCAGGGTCGCGTACGCGACGACGCGCAGCACCCAGCGGTTCAACCCGACAAGCAGGTCGAAGATGCCGGCCGGATAGCGCGCGGTGAAGGCGAGCGCCACACCGGCGAACAGCGCCAGCAGGCCGATCAGCGAAACTCCCCCGTCCCGGCAGCCGGAACCCACGAAGAACCCGAGCACGACGTAGTGCGGCAGGGCCAGCAGCCACCACTTCACCAGGACGAGCCCCCGCGAGAGCTGCCCGGGGTAGACGATGTCCAGGCGCGCCGGAAAGTCCGGCTCCTCACCGAGGCTGAACGGCGGATACCGGTCGGTCCCCAGGCCGCCGTAGGCGTAGTACGACACCCGCCACGACCAGCGCAGCACCCCCAGGTTGAAGTCGAAGATCCCGCGTGGGTACCGGCCGGTGAACAGGATCGCGAAGAACGCGACCACGGTCAGCAGGACGAAGGCGATCCAGAGGACGAACAGGATGATCCAGTGCGGAATGGCGAGCAGCCATTTGACCAGCCACAGCCAGCGTGAGAGTGGCAGGTCCAGGTCGCCTTCCACGCTGACCGGAGAGGCTCCGGGGGCAACCATGGTGATCATCTCCTCGGTGGCCGAGTGCGCGGGGGCGGCCGGATCCACCCGTCGGCCCGGACACTCGCAGGTGGCCGCCCAGCGCGGAACGTCCCGCAGGCTTCCACGATCCGCCCGTCACTGAGCGGGGAGAAGGGCCGGACGGCCCCGGCCCCGCAAGGCGGCCAGGGAGCCAGCAAGCGCTCTGCCCGCTGCGCGGCGCATACGCCGACCGACGCGCCCGAGGTTCTCCGGTCTGCCGGAAGCGTCAGAGGTCGCGGGCTTCGACAGGCCGAGGTGAGCGACCAGACGGCCTTCCTCGCCGTCCCCCCGTACAACGCCGACGGGGTCATCGCTCACGTAGGAGGCGAGCCCGGCCCGTACCGCCCCCGAAGCCACTGCCCGCTTCGCCCTCTGCTGAAGGCGCGGGTCGCCGGTGTCGGCGTCGTGCCGCGTGGGATGCTGCGCGCAGCCAACGGCGGTCGAGGGGGTCTTACACGCTTTCGAGAGCGATCTCGGCCCAGATCGTCTTGCCCACGCGGCTGTGCCGGGTGCCCCAGCGCCGGGTGAACTGGGCGACGAGCAGCAGCCCGCGTCCGCCTTCGTCGAAGGTGCGAGCGCGGCGCAGGTGCGGGGCGGTGCTGCTGCTGTCGGAGACCTCGCAGATCAGGGCGCCGTCGTGGATCAGGCGCAGTTGGACGGGCGGGGCCCCGTAGCGGATGGCGTTGGTGACCAGTTCGCTGACGACGAGTTCGACGGTGAATACGTCATCGGTCATCCCCCAGGCCACCGCCTGGCGGGACGCGGCGGCGCGGGTCTCGGCCACGGCGGCGGGGTCGGAAGGCAGCTCCCAGGTCGCGACCTGGCCGGCGTCCAGCGCCTGGGTACGGGCCACGAGCAGGGCGACGTCATCGTCCGGCCGTTGGGAAAGTTCGGGGAGCAGGTCTTGGAGCAGGGTGTCGCAGAGGGCCTCCAAGGATGCGGCGGGGTGGGTCAGTGCGCGGCGCAGCCCGGCAAGGCCCTGGCCGAGGTCGCGCTCCGGGGTCCGAAGGAGGCCGTTGGTGTAGAGAGCGAGGAGGCTGCCGGGTTCGAGTTGCCGGTCGGTGGCTTCGAAGGGGAGTCCGCCGAGTCCAAGGGGTGGGCCGACGGGTACGTCGAGGAAGCTGACGTGCCCGTCGGGAGTGACGACGGCGGGTGGGGGATGGCCGGCGCAGGCAGCGGCGCAACGCTGCGAGATGGGGTCGTAGACCAGGTAGAGGCAGGTGGCGACGAGGTCGGTGACCATGTCGAGGGCCTGACCTGTGGTGTCGCCCTGGTCTGATGCGAGGTGGGTGACCAGGTCGTCGAGGTGGGTGAGTAGTTCGTCGGGAGGCAGGTCGACGTCCGCGAGGGTGCGCACGGCGGTGCGCAGGCGTCCCATGGTGGCCGACGCGCGTAGGCCGTGGCCGACCACGTCGCCGACGACCAGCGCGACCCGGGCGCCGGAGAGCGGGATCACGTCGAACCAGTCGCCGCCGACGCCCGCCCGGGTGTCGGCGGGGAGGTAGCGGCAGGCGGTCTGCACGGCCTGCCGGCCGGAAAGGCGCTGCGGGAGCAGACTGCGCTGAAGTGCGAGGGCGGTGGTGCGCTCGCGGGTGTACCGGCGGGCGTTGTCCACGGCGACGGCGGCGCGTGCCCCGATCTCCTCGGCGAGCAGCAGGTCGTCCTCGTCGAAGGGATCCGGTCGCCGGTGGCGGACGAGCACGGCCACGCCGATGGTGATGCCGCGGGCGTTCAGCGGGATGACGATGATCGAGTGCATCCCGTGCGTGCTCACCGCCGCGGCCCGCTCGGGGTCACCGGCCTTCCACGCGCCGATGGCCTGGTCCAGGGTGCGGTGCAGGGAGGAGCGGCCGGTGGCCAGGCAGCGGGCGGGCGGCGATGACGACGGGTAGTCATCCACGTCGCCGATATTGATCACGGACTCGGGTACCCCGGGCAGGACCGACTGGTGGGCCACGCGGCGAAGCGCCACGCTGCCGCCGGACAGCTGTGGCTCGACGCCGCCCAACAGCGAGTCCAGCAGGTCGACGGAGACGAAGTCTGCGAGGGCGGCCACTGCCGCGTCGGCCATCTCCTGGGCGGTCCGGGTGACGTCCAGGGTGGTGCCGACCTGGGCGCTGATCTTGTTCATCAGGGCCAGGCGCTCATGGGCCCGGTACTGCTGGGTGACATCGACGGCGGTGAGCTGGACACGGCGGACCTGGCCGGCCGGGTCCTCGAGGGGGGACAGCGTGACCGACCACACCTGGTCGCGGAGCCCGGCCCGCAGGGCCGTGTGCACCCGCAGATGCTCCGGCTGGCCGGTCTCCAGCGCCCGGAGCATGCCCTGCTCCAACTGGTCGCCGACTGGACCCGGCAGCAGGTCCGTCGGGCGTCGCCCGCGGATCTGCTGCTCGGACAGGCCGCTCTCGCCCACCATGCCGTCGCTGACGCGCAGCGCTCGCAGGTTGCTGTCGCAGATCGCCACGGGGAGGACGCACTGCACGAACGCGTCCGTTATGCCGTCGTCGTCATGCGCCGGCCAGTCCGTGCGGTCAACCGGTGTGGCCACGACGAGCCCCTGGGGCCTGCCGTCAACATCCAGTGACGGGTGCACCAGCAGCCAAGCTTCCAAGCGGTGTCCGTCCCGGTGTCGTAGCCATGCCCGAGCGCTTGGGCCGACTGCAGTGCTGTGCGGCTGCGGCGTCAGGGCTACGGAGTCGGAACCGAGCAAGGCCACCGCCCGGCGGCCGACAGCCTCGGGGTACGGGTACCCGAGCAGCCGCTCGGCCTGTGCACTCCAGCCGATGACCACGCCCCGCGCGTCGATCACCGCGGTGGCCGGACTTGTGTCCTCGGGCAGGCCCGTGAGTCTGCCGCTGGCGGCTGCATCACGCATGTCCCGCTGGCGCCTTCCCGGCCAGACTCGGACCCGTTCCCGAGAACCGGCACTCGACTGCGGCCGAAAGGACCGGCTGCCGCCTGTCCCGTCGATCTCCCCTCTCTCCACTTCTACTCCGCCGAGCCCATGCGCGCAGCCCCACGGTCCGCCCCCACGTTTGCCTCAGGCCTGCCACCAAGCGCAGGCGCTGTTCACTGCGAAGTGGGCCGGGTGGCAGACCTTGCGTCGCCAGTCGGCGGCACCGCACCTGCCGCATCCCGCGCCGGGGTGGCTGTCGGCCCGGGTCGCGGGATCAGCGGGCGTTTGAACTGCTGGGCAGGGGCTGCCCGGCAGTGGTCCGGGCGCTCTTGAAGGCGTCGAGGAGGACCAGGGCGGCCATGACCAGCAGGGCGCCCTCCACGGCGAGGCTGACCAGGCCGAGCGGTTCGGTCCAGTTGCCCTTGTCGTCGCTGTAGTCGGGCAGCCCGGGTCCCCTGGAGAGGACGAAGCCGAGCAGGGGGCCGAGGGCGACCCCTGCGGCGAGAAGCCACTCGACCGGTCCGACGCGCAGTCGGCCGCCGGCCAGGAGCAGCAGTGCGCATGCCACGCCGACCACCTCCAGCAGGTAGTAGCCAATGCCGACATAGTGCGGCGTCTTGTCCCCCGGGAAGCCTCCCTGGTCCTGGATGTGGATCCAGGACACCGCCAGGCACAGCAGCGCGGCCACCACTCTGGGCAGTAAACGGGCAGGGGCAAGGGCAAGCGTGGGCATCAGTGCCTCCGGGGATCGGGAAATCGGGGCCGAGCGGTGCAGCAACCAGGTCGCCGGGGACACTGATGAGCCCTGAGAAGTCCCCGGAAGTGCACGTCGGAGGGCTACCGCGGAACACGGAATTGATGTGGCGCCATCAATTCTGACGACATGTCAGTGGTGGTGCTACGTTCGTTTCCTCTGAGATTCCTCTGAATGGCGCCACCGTGCCGACGTCGCCGGGATCGAAGGCCGGGCCCGGCTGGGCCTTCCCGCTCGCACTGCGATCTCCGGACGTGTGACTCCCAGTGCACCCTGCGCTCACATGGCAGTCGCATGCGCGAGCTTTTGATGAACTCATCCGTCCGCAGTCGTGGCCGCAGCACCCCCGCAAAGCCCCGACCGACCAGGTCGCCGTGACAAGCGCAGCAGCGCCGGGCCGTGCTTCTGGCCGGCACCGGCGCGGGGCTGTTACCGGGGTGTTATGCGGCGGGGGTGACAGTGGTGCGGTCAGATCCCCGCAGAGTGATGGGAGCCGCCGGTGTCCACCGTGAGCACACCCTCCGCACGGCAGGCCCGCCACCGGGCAGGTCCGTCCCCGCGGCATCTGTCCGGCCTGCCGGGCGCCGGCCACCTCTGGTCGCGAGCGCTGCTGCTGGTCATCTGGGCCGGTGTACCGGCTGTCCTGGCGCTCTGGTGGCAGGACACCATCCCGGGCTCGCTGCGCGGCGGCGGCGACTACGTGACGGCGGCCGGACGCCTGTCCGGCCTGCTCGCCGCCTACCTGCTGCTGGTGCTGGTCGCGCTGATGGCGCGCATCCCCTGGCTGGAGAGCCGGGTGGGCTCCGACGTAGTGGCGCGCTACCACCGGACGCTGGGCGAGTACACGGTCGCCCTGGCGGTCGCCCATGCGGTGCTGATCACCCTCGGCTACGCGTGGCAGTCCGGCACGAACCCGATCGCCGAGACGGGCACTGTCCTGTTCCACTACCCGGACATGCTCCTGGCCGCCGCCGCCCTGGCCCTGCTGGTGCTGGTCGGCGTCGTATCGGCCCGCGCGGTGCGCCGCAGGCTGCCGTACGAGACCTGGTACCACGTCCACCTGCTCGTCTACGTCGCGATCGCACTCGCCTTCGCGCACGAGTTCTCCGTCGGCGCGGACTTCTCCACCTCGCCGCGCAACCGCCTGCTCTGGTCCGGCGCCCACATCGCGGTGGCCGCCGCAGTCCTCGTCTTCCGAGTCGTGGTGCCGGCGCGCCGCTCCTTGCACCACCAGGTGCGGGTGGCCCGCGTGGTCGCCGAGGGGCCCGGCGTTGTGTCGATCCACCTCACCGGACGCGGTCTGGACGAGTTGGGCGCCCAAGCCGGCCAGTTCCTGCGCTGGCGCTTCCTGGCCCGCGGCCTGTGGTGGCAGTCCCATCCCTACTCACTGTCCGCCGCCCCCGAGCGGGGGCAGTGGCGGATCACCGTGAAGAACCTCGGCGACTCGAGTGCTGCCCTCACCCGGCTGCGTCCCGGCACCCGGGTCTGGTTCGAGGGCCCTTACGGCGCCTTCACCGAGCAGCGCCGCCACCCGGCCCGCAAGGTGCTGCTGATCGCGGGCGGCGCCGGTATCACCCCGATCCGCGCGCTCTACGAGAGCCTGCCGGGCACCGGCTCCGACGTGCTCCTGCTCTACCGCGCCTCCCGGCCCGAGGACCTCGTCCTCTACCGCGAGCTGCAGGACATCGCCCGCCGGCGTGGCTTCGGCCTCTACCCCCTGGTCGGCCCGCGCACCGGCCCCCAGGGCGACCCGCTGTCCGCCGACCGGCTGCGCGCGGAAGTTCCCGACATCGCCCAGCGGGACGTGTACCTGTGCGGGCCGGGCGGGATGGCCGAGGCCACCGAGCAGCAGCTGCGGCGGCTGGGCGTCCCCCGGCGGCGGATCCACCGCGAAGCGTTCGAGTTCTAGGAGGGCACGCACCATGCGCAAGACCACGATGGCCCTGCTCTCCACCAGCGCCGGCCTCGCCTTGCTCATCGGGGCCAAGGCCGAGTCCGCCGGCGCCCCTAAGCCCGCGCTGGCCGTGACCTCCCATCTCCCGGGCGCACCCTCACCGGCGGGTGACAACCCCACGAACTCCGCCGCTCCCGCCACCGGCGAGTCACCCCCACCGGCCACCACCCCCTCGCCCGGCCCCACGACGGCTACGGCCGGCGGGCGCTTCACCGGCAGCGTGGTCGACACCCCCTACGGTCCCGTGCAGGTCCAGGCCGTGCTGAGCGCTGGCAGGCTCACGGACGTCACCGTGCTGCAGCAGACCAGGGGCGGCCACAGCTCACAGATCGACTCCTACGCCCTGCCCCAGCTCAAGTCCGAGGCGCTGAAGGCGCAGAGCGCCAACATCGACGCCGTCTCGGGCGCGACCTACACGTCCGACGGCTACGCGCAGTCGCTCCAGGCCGCGCTCGACGCGGCCCACCGGTGACCGCCGTGCGCACCGCCACCGACCACGTCATGGGCACCGTCGTCTCCCTCGCCGCCCCCGACACCACCGACCCCGCCCACTTCCAGGACGCCGCCACCGCGGCGTTCACCCACCTCCACCACGTCGACCAGGTCTTCTCACCGTATCTGCCCGACAGCCCGATCAGCCGCATCCGCGACGGACGCCTGTCCCTGGCCGGCCTCGTCCACCACCCCGACGGCCCGCAGATCCGCGAAGTCCTCGACCTGTGCGAGCGGTTGAAGCAGGGCAGCGGCGGCGCGTTCGACGCCTGGGCAGTCGGCGACCCGCCCCGATTCGACCCGTGCGGCGCGGTGAAGGGCTGGGCCACAGAACACGCCTCCGCCCTGGCCGCCGCGCACGGCCTACCCCGACACATCCTCAACGCAGGCGGCGACATCCGCCTTCACAGCGGCAACGACCCAGCCCCGTGGCGGGTCGGGATCACCGACCCGCACCACCCCGGCAGCGTGCTGACCGTGCTGCACCTGCGGGACGGCGCCGTGGCCACCTCCGGCACCGCAGAGCGCGGCGCCCACGTCTTCGACCCGCGCACCGCACGCCCCGCCACCGCGCTGGCCCAGGTCACCGTCACCGGCCCCGATCTCACGCTCGCCGACGGCTACGCCACCGCAGCCCTTGCCATGGCCACCGACCCTCGCGGCCGGGCCGCCACCCACGCCTGGCTGGCCGCCCTGGCCGCCCGCGCCGGCTACCAGGCGCTGACCATCGACCCGTTCGGCGCCACCTGGCACACCACCGGCCTGCCCGACCTGCTCACCGCACCTGCCACCGCCATGCCCTCGTCCGCGAGAGGATGACCCCATGCGGATCCTGATCGCCGAGGACGAACAACGCCTGGCCGCGCGCATCGCCGAAGGGCTGCGCGACCAGGGCATGGCCGTGGACGTCAGCCACGACGGCGACGGCGCCCTATACAAGATCGACGTCAACGCCTCCTACGACGTCCTCGTCCTGGACCGCGACCTGCCCGGCACCTCGGGCGACGAGATCTGCCGACGCCTGTCCGGCCGCAACGACGCCCCCATGATTCTCATGCTCACCGCACTGTCCGACCCCGGCGACCGCATCGACGGCCTCAGCCTGGGCGCCGACGACTACCTCGGCAAGCCCTTCTCCTTCCCCGAACTCACCCTGCGCATCAGGGCACTGGCCCGCCGCGGCCGCTCCCACACCGCCCTGCTCACCCACGGCGACCTCACCATGGACACCCTGCGCCGCACCGTCCACCGCGCCGGCCACCCGATCGCCCTGACCGCCAAGGAGTTCACCCTCCTCCAGGTCCTGCTCACCGCCAACGGTGCCGTCCTCAGCCAGGAGCAACTCCTGGAACGCGCCTGGGACGAACACGCCGACCCCTTCACCAACACCGTCCGCGTCACGGTCAACCGGCTGCGCCGCAAACTCGGCCAGCCCGAACTGGTGGAGACCGTCGTCGGCGCCGGCTACCGGATCGCCCCATGACCCGCCACCTGCCCAAGCCCCCCAGTTGGCTCCGTTGGCCGGCCATGACCATCCGCACCCGACTGACCCTCACCTACGCCGCCCTGTTCACCACCGGCGGCACCCTCCTGCTCTTCGCCCTCACCTTCGCCTTCTACCGCGCGATCTTCCGCCCCCTGCCCGCCAACCAGATCCCCAGCCGGTTCGACCCCGATCACGACCACTTCGTCGGCCTGAGCGACGAGATCCGCTCCTCCGCCGCGGAACACCTGCTGCGCGACGCCTTCCTGCTGCTCCTGGTCGTGGTCGCCGTCTCGGCCCTGCTCGGCTGGTGGTTCGCCGGCCGCCTGCTGCGGCCGATCGCCGCCATCACCGCCGCCGCCCGCCGCGCCGGCCAGGCCACCCTCCACGAACGGCTGAACCTCACCGGACCGGCCGACGAGCTCAAGGAGCTCGGCGACACCTTCGACGCGATGCTTGAGCGCCTCGACACCGCCTTCGCCGCCCAGCGCCGCTTCGTCGCCAACGCCAGCCACGAACTGCGCACCCCCCTCGCCGTCACCCGCACCGCTACCGAGGTCACCCTCGCCAAACCCGAACCCACCCAGGCCCAGTGGCGCGCCATGGCCCACGACGTAACCCAGGCCACCGACCGTGCCCAGCGGCTGATCGAGGCCCTGCTCATCCTGGCCCGCTCCGAACAGCGCCTCACCGACATCGAGGACGACGACCTCGCCGACATCACCGCCGAGGCCCTCGACCACACCGCCGCCCGCGCTCGGGCCCGCGACCTGCGCATGGTCACCGACCTGACGCCCGCGCCCCTGCACGGCAACCTCGCCCTGCTCGACATCGCGGTCACCAACCTGCTGGAGAACGCAGTCAAGTACAACCACGACGCCGGACTGCTCCAGGTGGCCACCCGCACCGTCCGCAACCCCGATGATGCCCCGCACCCCGGCCCCTGGGCCGAACTGACCGTCACCAACGACGGCCCCCACCTCGACCCCGCCACCGTCGACCAGCTCCTCGAACCCTTCCACCGCGGCGACCACACCCGCCTCACCGCCGCGGAGGGCGCGGGCCTGGGCCTGTCCATCGTCCGCGCCGTCACCCACGCCCACCACGGACACCTGACCGCCACCGCCCGCCCCGACGGCGGACTGACCATCACCGTCCTGCTACCGGCCCAAACCCACTGACCGATCGACCTGGCGCACCGGGCTACACTCGCACCGGTGCGGGCCCCTGGACGTCCCGTGCGGACCGAGTCGCTCGCATCGGCCAAGGCGGGGACCTGGATTCCCCTGGGAGCGCAGGACGCGACGTCAGCCGTCCTGCCGGACCGGTTGATGCGCCCGGGCAGGCTCTCGTCATGGCAGGGCACCAGCCACGCGCGGGTGAACAACTCGCCACGCACGCGGTGCAGATGGGGGCGTTCGAGGGCAGCTCGGGCGCGCAGGAGCGGGTCGCGGGTGCCGCTGGCGGTCAGGGCGGCGTTGACCACCCAGCCGCACGACTCGATGCCGGCCCGTCCGAGGTGTCCGGGTACGCACTCACCGAGGTGGTCGCGGAGGCCGACAACATCGAGGCCCACCCCACCACACGCCCACCCTCGTCCTGAAACTCCTCACCGACGGCACCTCCCCTACGACGTCCGCCACGCCATGAGCAGCCCCCCGTCGCGCCCGTGCGGCACCCCGCCCTGTCGACCACCGCGGACACCTTTGGAGTTCTGGCTGCCGACCCGCGTCCCTGCGCAGGAACCAGCGTGCGCCGCCGGCTGTGGCAGTGGTGGCAGTCGGTGCTGCTGACTTGTATCGAGCCGGGCAGCCCGGTGAAGATTGCCAGCTGGGTCGAGGCCGGGCCGGGCAGCAGGTTGGTGGCGGCGATGCCGTCCTCGAACTCGGCCGCGCCGATCCAGCCCCGGTGCTCGACGCACAGCTTCCGCAGCAGGGCGATGTGCGTGGGCGGCCCGCCGAACCCGATGGAGCCGATCCGCCCCCACTCCTTGGCAATCGTGCCCAGCCCGACCCGCCCACCGGCCACGGCTGCGTCCTCGGCCGCCGCTTCGCCCACGCTGCCTGTTTCCTGGTCCACGGCGCGCGACCCTACCGGAGTGAGGTGAACCGGCGTGGACACCCGGGACGCCATGCCCTCCTCGACCCCGGGGCCGGCGGGCGCGGCCGGGGCCTCCCCTGAGTTCGAACCTCACCTGGTCGGCGATGTCCTCGTCGGTGCGCAGATGGACCTTCAGCAGGTCGCTGCGGCTGACGATGCCGACCAGCCGGCCGAGGCAGTCTCGGGGCTCCTACCCCACCAGCCCGCCGAGCACCGCGCTCAGGCCGAGCGCCGTAGCAGTTCTGCTCTTCATCACGATTCTTCTCACGGACCGACACCGGCCGACACAACGAGAGTGCGCCCAACACGTGTCCGCGCAGCGGCGCCGCCGTGCGACCGATGAACGCCAGCGGTGCCACGATCGGTGCCCACCGGTGGCGGCCGGTTGTTCAGGGGACGAGGGAGAAATAGCTCTCCTCCTCCTGCTGGAAGTGCAGGCGCAGGACGGCGTGGAGTCCGTAGAGGCAGGCGGTGAGGTCGTCGATCTGCTCGGGCCTCAGGTAGCCTTCCTCGTCGGCGAGGTGGAGGTGGGTGGTGATGCGGCGGGCAAGGCGGTCGATCTCGGTGTGGGCGCGGCTCATGGTCTCGGTGGCTTCGGGGCCGCCGAGGCGGTGGGTCAGGGCGGGGTAGAGCTGGAGTTCCTCGGCGTGTTCGTGCGGGAGGAGGCGGTCGGTGAGGAGGCGGTCGATCTCCCGGACGGCGGCCAGGGCGCGTGGGCCGTGTTCGGTGGTGAGCAGGCCGGCCGCCTCGCGGATGACGTCGAGGGTGTCGCGCAGGTCGTCGTGTTCGTCGGCGAAGCGGTGGAGGAGGTCTTCGGTATCGGGTTCGAGCGGCGGGCGGGCGCCGCGCGCGGGCAGCAGGGCACGCAGGGCATTGAGGATGACCAGGACGTCGATGGCCTCCTGAAGGAGCGCGCCGGCGGCCGGGGGCAGCAGGCCGAACAGGGCGGCGACCATGGCGAGCAGCGACAGGGCCATGCCGCCGGCGGCGCTCTGGACGGCGATGCGGCGGGCGCGGACGGCGATTTCCATGGCGTCGGACAGGCGGTCCACTCGGTCGGTGGTGAGGACGATGTCGGCGGCTTCGGAGGAGGCGCTGGAGCCGCGTGCGCCCATCGCCGCGCCGATGTCGGCGGCGGCCAGGGCGGGCGCGTCGTTGACGCCGTCGCCGACCATGAGGGTGACTGCCTTGGCGGATTCGGCGCGGACCGCGGCGACCTTGTCGGCGGGTGACTGCCCCGATCTGACCTCGTCCAGGCCCAGGACGGCCCCGACCTCGCGGGCGGGCTCGGGTCGGTCGCCGGTGAGCATGACCAGCCGGGTCAGTCCGGCTTCGCGCAGCCGTTGCACGGTGTGCGGGGCGTCGCGGCGCAGCGGGTCGCGCAGCAGGACGGCGCCGGTGAGGGTGTCATCAACGGTGAGCCAGGCGATGGCGGCACCGTCGAGGATCGCACGGTTGTCGACGGCCCGCGCCCACGCGGGCAGGGCGGCCGATGCTAGGTCGCTCTTTCCGACGGTGAGCCGGTGGCCGTCAACGGTACCGGCGGGGCCCCGTCCGGGCTTCTCGGTACTGTCCTGCGGGAGCGAGAGGGCGAGGGTCGCGGGTGCGGGCCTCGTGGACGATGGCCTGGGCCAGGACGTGGGTGGACACCTGGTCGAGTGAGGCCGCCAGGCGCAGCACCTCGGTCGGGGCGCGGCCAGGGGCAGCGGCGACTTCCAGGACACGGGGGCGGCCGGCGGTGAGGGTGCCGGTCTTGTCGATCACCAGGGTGCGGGCCCGGCCCAGGTTCTCCAGCGCCACGCCGTCGCGGACGATGACGCCCCGCCGTGCGGCGCGCGACAGTCCCGAGACGATCGCGACCGGCGCGGCCAGCAGCAGGGGGCAGGGGGTCGCCACCACCAGGACCGCCACGGCCCGCGTGGCGGAGCCGCTCAGCAGCCAGGCCACGCCGGCGAGCGCGAGGGAGAGCGGCAGGAACCAGGCGGCGTAGCGCTCGGCGAGGCGCACGGTGGGTGCCCGCTGCGCGCCGGCCTGCTCGGCGAGGCGAACGATCTCCGCGTACGTGCTGTCCTCGGCGGTGGCGGTCGCCGTGATCTCGAAGACTCCGCCGGCGTTGACGACACCGCTGCGCACAGGGTCCTCGACTGCGCGCTCCACCTGTTCGGACTCGCCGGTGAGCACGGACTCGTCGAGCACGGCCGTGCCGTCGCTGACCCTGCCGTCGACCGGGACCACGTCGCCAGGGCCGACGACGACCACGTCGCCGACCGCGACGTCGGCCGGCGGGACGACGGCCACCTCCTGGCCCCTGCGGCGGCGGGCGGAGCGCGGCGCGTGTTCCAGGAGTGCGCGCAGGTCGTGGGAGGCACGGCGTTCGGCGGCGGCGTCCAGAGCGCGTCCGGTGGCGAGCATCAGTGCGATCAGGGCACCCGCCAGGAACTCGCCCACCGCCAGAGTGCCGACCAGGGCCAGGACCGCGATCAGGTCGACGCCGGCCCGTCCCTTGCGCAGCGCGACCACGACCCAGGCCACCGCCGGAACGATGGCCAGCACGGTGCCGGCGGCCCAGCACAGGTCGGCGGCGGTCTGACTGCCGGCCAGCCAGGCGATCCCGCCAGCGGCAAGCGCCGCGGCGGTTGCCACGAGCAGACCCGGCTCCAGCCATCGGCGCGCACGCGCCGCCACTGGCTGAGCCTGGTCACGGCCGGTCGTCAGGCCCTTCGTATCCGGCACGACATCCTCCGGTCTCCCCAGGTAGCGCCGACAGCAGCCGCAACGGCGGCCCGGACCTTCACCTCATCGCCCACCGGCCCACATCGCCTCCCTCAATGGTCCACTCCGACGCAGGACGCGGCCACCAGGTGGCCGGCTCTGTGGCCGAAAGCCATGGCCGACGGCCGCCGTAGCCGAACGCCGCACTCGAGGGGTCCTTCGCCCGCTGCCCGGCGCCCGCGTCGGGCCGTAGCGTGGAAACGGACCCGCCGAGCCACGGAGGTGCGGGATGGGGAACGCCGCGATACGCACCGAGGGGCTGAGCAAGCGCTTCGGCCGGGTGGTCGCCCTGGACGGCCTGGACCTGTCGGTCGAGCAGGGGGAGATCTTCGGTTTCCTGGGGCCCAACGGGGCAGGGAAGTCGACCACGATCCGCCTACTCCTCCATCTCATCCGGCCGACCACCGGCTCCGCGTGGATCATGGGTGTCCCGGTGGCCGACGTGGAGCGGGCCCACGGTCACCTCTCCTACGTCCCGGGCGATGTCTCGCTGTGGCCGCAGCTGACCGGTCTGGAGATCCTCACGTACCTGGGCAACCTGTCCGGTGCCGTCGACATCGCTTTCCGGGACGAGCTCGTCGAGCGGCTGCGGCTCGATCCGGGCCTGCGGGCGCGCTCGTATTCCAAGGGCAACCGGCAGAAGATCGCGCTGGTCGCGGCGTTCATGACCCGGCCGGACGTCCTGCTGCTGGACGAGCCGACGGCCGGCCTGGACCCGTTGATGGAGGCCGAGTTCCAGGCTCTGGCCCGCGAGGCCGCCGCGCGGGGACAGACCGTCTTCCTGTCGTCGCACATCCTGGACGAGGTCGAGGACCTCTGCCATCGCGTGGCGATCCTGCGTGAGGGCAGGCTGGTCGAGATCGCGGCCCTGGCGGACCTGCGCCGCCTCGGCAGCACGGTCTTCGAAGCCGTCCTGGACGGCCCGGTTCCCAAACTCGCCCCTCTGGCGGGCGTGACCGCCGTGGAGCCGATCGACGGCGGCGTGCGGGTGTCGGTGACCGGTCCGCCGGCTGCCGTGCTCGCGCGGCTCGCCGGCGCGGGGCTGGTGCGTCTGCGCAGCCGCGAGCCGACCTTGGAGGAGATCTTCCTGACCTACTACGAGGCAACCCCCGCCCAGCGCGAAGCCGTCGCCGCCGCTCACGGCTCCAGGCCCGCAAAGGTGCACGAGGACGGAAAAGGCGCGGAGCAATGACCGGAACCGCAGCCGTGTCCCCCGCGTCCGGGGCCGGCGTTCCGTCCGGGCACGGACGGCATGCGGAGGTGGCGCTCGCGCGGCTCTCGACCCGGCTGGTCCGGCGGGGCACGGGCCTGCTGGCACTGGCGGTCGCGACCTACACGGCGGTCGAGGTCTTCTCCTACCTGGGCACCTACCCCGACGCCGCCTCCCGGGCCAGACTGGCCACGCTCCAGGACAATCCCGCGTTGCGGATGCTGCAGGGCATCCCGCACGCCATCGACACCCCGGGCGGCTTCGTGGCCTGGGACGGCGGCTGGGTCCTGGTGTCCGTCGTGGGGATCTGGGCGCTGCTCACCACCGGGCGGCTGCTGCGCGGCGAGGAGGAATCCGGACGAGCCGAACTCGTCCTTGCGAGCCCCTTGCGGGCGGGCCGAGCCGTCCTCGTGGACCTTGCGGTCCTCGCCTGCGCCATCGCCGTGGTCGGCACTGCGGTCGCCGTGGTCCTGGCGACAGCAGGGACGGGCGCGGGCGGCTCGGTCCTGTTCGGGCTCGCCGTCGCGGGCTTCGCGGCGACCTTCGCGGGCGTCGCCGCGATCACCGCCCAGGCGTTCGAGGTCCGACGGCGGGCGACCGGCGCCGCCGCGGCGGTGTTCGGGCTGATGTTCCTCGTGCGGATGCTCGCCAACAGCAGCGACTCACGCGGCTGGGCGCGCTGGCTCACCCCATTCGGCTGGATGGACGAACTGCACCCCTACCGGGACCCGAGGTGGCCGGCCCTGGCGGCACTGCTGGCGGTGCCCGTCCTGCTGGGTGCGGTGGCCGTCCGGCTGCGCCGGGCCCGCGACACCGGCGGGGCCCTGCTGGCCGAGCCGGACCGCCGGCCGGCCCGGGTCCGGCTGCTGGGCGGACCAGCCGCGTTCGCCTGGCGCAGCACCCGGGGTGTGCTGGTCGGCTGGCTGATCGGTGTCGCGGCCTACGCGTTCGTGATCGGCTCGACGCTCAGGACCGTCACCGATCTCATCGCCGACGACCCGGCCTACCGCAAGGTGCTCCAGGCCCTCGGCTGGGACGCGGCACAGGCCACGAAGGGCTACCTCAGCATCATGGCCGTACTGATCGGCCTGCTCCTGGCCCTGTACGCGTGCTGGCGGATCGGCGCCGCCCGTACGGAGGAGGCCGCCGGACGCCTCGACATCACCCTTGCCCGACCGGTCTCCCGCCGCCGCTGGCTCGTCGGCCACCTCCTGCTGACCATGGCCGCGACAATGCTGATCGCTGTGGCCGCCTCTCTGGCGCTGTGGACCGGCACCGCGATCGGCGGAGCGGACGTCGGTATCACCGACACGCTCGGGTCGGTGCTGAACACCCTGCCCGTCGCCGTCCTCCTCACCGGCGTGGCGCTCCTCCTGTACGGCGCGCGGCCGCGCCTGACCGTCGCGGCCTCGGTAGCGGTCGCGGTCACCGCGTACCTCGTCCAGCTGATCGGGCCCGCTCTGCACTGGCCCCGTTGGGTCCTGGACGCGTCCCCGTTCCACCACCTCGCCACCGTCCCGGCCGAGTCCTTCGCCCCGGTCTCCACCGTGGTCATGACCGGGATCGGCGTCGCCCTGATGACGGTCGGCGTCGCCGCCTTCGAGCGGCGCGACCTCGCGGGCGCATAGGAGCGCCAGAGGCGGTGCCGAGCAGGCGGCGCGGCGGCTCGACTGGGTCGCGTCGCCCGGACGCTCGGCCGGTGAGACCTCGTCCACCGCTCCGGTCAGACGCCGGAGACGTTGGCGATCTGCCCGACCGCGGCGGTTATGGCCATGGCCAGCCCGCCGCCGAGGACGACGCGCAGGGTCGGACGCAGGACGCCGGTCCCGGCGGCGCGGGCAGCCAGGATGCCTGCAATGGCGAGGCCGAGGAGAGTGACGGCGACGATCAGCCACAGCCGGGCGGTGGTGGTGCCGGCGAGGAGGCCGAGGAAGGGGAGGAGTCCCCCGATCAGGAAGCTCGTGGCGGAGGCCAGGGCGGCCTGCAGCGGCCTGGCGGCGGTGTGCTCGCTCTGGCCGAGTTCGTCACGCAGGTGGGCCTGGAGCGGATCGGCCTCGTGGAGGGCGACCGCGACCTGTCGCGCGAGGTCGCCGGGAACGCCGCGGGCCTGGTAGATGGCGGTGAGTTCGGCGAGCTCGGCCTCAGGGTTCTCGGCGAGTTCGCGCTGTTCCCTGGCCCGGTCGGCGGTCTCGACGTCGACCTGCGAGCTGACGGACACGTACTCACCGGCGGCCATCGACAACGCGCCCGCCGACAGTCCCGCGAGGCCGCCGGTGACCACCGTCGAGGTGCTCGCCCCGCTCGCCGCGATGCCCACCATCAGGCTCGCGATGGACACCAGCCCGTCGTTGGCGCCGAGCACGGCGGCCCGCAGCCAACCGGCCCGGCCCGCGCTGTGGCTCTCCTGGTGCGGGTTGAGCATGTCGAAGAAGGTCATGAGTCGGGCGCTCCCGTCGGATCGTCAAGGTCATTCTCGGCGTGCCGGCCGGTGGGCGCATCCGGCTGTCCAGCCTCGGGCGGTGACCGAGGCGGCACGCGGCACGGCGGTCAGGTCTGGGCCCGGTCGATGTGGAGTGCGAGTCGGGGGCAGGCGCGGACGGCGCGCCGGGCGTGGGCGTGGAGGCCGGGTGGGACGGCGGTGTCGTGGAGGACGGGGTAGTCCCATTCGTCGAGGCTGATGAGTTCGGGCAGCAGTTCGGCGCACTGGCCGTGGCCGGTGCAGGCGATGCGGTCGACCCGCAGTAGGGCGCGGGCGGAGGTCATCGCCATTCCCTGATCCGGGCGGTGGGTGGCGCGGGCAGGACCGCCGGGCGGCGGCAGGGGCCGCGGTGGAGGTGGTGGTCGACGTCGTCGGCGAAGGCCGTCAGGGCACCGACAGCCAGGCGGGCGGCGCCGTCGGGGTGGCGGCAGGCGCCCCGGCCGGGCAGCAGGCCGACGCGGTGACGCAGCCGTTCCACCTGGTCGGGGGTGGCGTGGCCGTCTGCGAGGGCGGTGAAATCGGCGGCGACGGAAGGCAGGCCGAAGCGGCAGGGCCCGCACTGCTGGGCTCCGTTCGCGGCCAGGTAGGTGAGCATGCGGGCGGTCTCGGTCAGCGGACAGGCGTCCCGGGGCAGGGCGGTGATGACGCCTGCTCCGGGCGCGGCTTCGGCGGGTGCGAGGCCGGCGCGGGTGAAGGGCAGGGCGAGTGCCCGGCTGGCGGGCAGCCAGGTGCCGGCGTAGCCGCCGACCAGGACGGCCTGGAGTGGTTCGCTGGGACCGCCGACCTGCTGGAGGAGCGCACCGATTGTGGTGCCGGACTCGACTTCGAGGACACCGGGGTCGCGGACGGCCCCACCGACGGTGACCAGGACGGTGCCGACGGCGTCGGCGGTTCCGGCCCGACGGAACCAGTGGGGTCCGTGGCGGGCGATGAGTGCGAGGTGCGCGAGGGTCTCGACGTTCTGGATCAGGGTGGGCCGCCCGTGCACGCCTTTCTCGTGAGTGCGGGGCGGGGTGCCGAGCGGGCTGGCCGAGCCGCCGTTCAGCCAGTGGACCGGTGCGGTGGATTCGCTGGTGACGTAGCCGTGCGGCAGCCCCTGGAGGACGACCGGGACGGTGTCGAGGCCGGCCGCACGGCGTTCATCGATCGCGGCCGCCAGCTCCCGCTGCTGCGCGGTTCGGGTGCGCGGCACGCACAGGTGGACGCGGTCGGCGCCGACGGCCTCGGCGGCGAGTACCGCCCCGTCCAGGACGAGGTGCGGGGCGGCGGCAAGGAGGGTCTGGTCCTTGCGGCTGGCCGGTTCGCTCTCCATGCCGTTGGCGATGACGACGGCACGGCGGCGCTGGGTGGCGACGGCGCGCATCTTGCGGGCGGTCGGGAACCCGGCGCCGCCGCGTCCGGTCAGCCCGGCCTCCTCGACAGCCGCGATCAGCGCGGCACCCGGGTGGGGCGGCGGGCCGTGCCGGTCCAGGTGATCGGCGAGGTCCGCGGGGCGGCCGGTGGTGCGCCAGGCTTCGAGGAGCCTGGCCGTACCGGTCGTGCCCTGGACGGTGCGGGCGGGTGCCGGGTTCATCGGATGCCTCCCAGGGCGGTCAGGGACAGGGCGGCGGCGCGGTGGGACCAGCCGGGCTGCAGCGGTCCGGTGGCCAGGAACGCGGTGACCAGGACGGGCAGCGCTCGCCGCGCACGGTGACGTCGACTCGCTGCACCCGGCCCTCCAGGCGGGCGCTCTGGGCTCGGCGCGGCCCGAAGAAGTACCAGCCCAGGCCGGCGATCAGAACAGCGGCGGCCACCATGACGACGATGTCGGCGACACCCATGGCGCCCACCTCCAGGCTCTCGTCCCGTCCTTCCACTGTCCCGCGCCCGCACACCCGCTGGGGGGGTAGGGGGCCAGTGGACGGCGAGCAGGGGCCGATGGGCCCATACCCGCCCAGCCGCCACGCAGCAGCATGGAGGTGGGAACGAAGGTAGGGAGGCGATCTCGATGATGTACTGGCACGACGGCGGTATGAACGGCTGGGGCTGGTTCGGGATGAGCATCGGCATGCTGCTGTTCACGGCGCTGCTCGTCTTCGGTGGCGTGCTGCTGTTCAGGTCGCTGGACCGGTCCACCACCCACGCCGTCCCGCCGGCCCCGCCGACCGCCGCCGGCCTTCCGTCGGCCGAGCAGGTGCTCGCCGACCGGTTCGCCCGCGGCGAGATCGACGACCAGGAGTACCGCAAGCGGCTCGCCGCCCTGCGCGACACCGCCCACCCATGAACCGGCCCACCAACGCCGGTGGTCGGTTCCCTGACCTCGGGAGTGCGCCATGAGGAACAGCCGGAACTACGGTCTGTACGCGATCGCGGCCGCGATCGCCGTCGTCGGTGCCCTCGCCCTGGGCATGCCGGTCGGCACTCTGGCGCTGCTCGGCATCGTCGTCGCCTGCCCGCTGATGATGTTCTTGATGATGCGCGGCATGGCCGGCACGGGCGACCCCCAGCACCACGACACCCGCGACGATCACAATCCGTTCCACAAGAACGACGACCACCACGACCACCCGGTCGCCCGGTGAGGTGAGCAGCGTGTGGGGCGCCGTCCTCGCGGTCACCGCCGCCACGCTGATCCTCGCGGCCGTGGTCCATGACGCGGCGCGGCTCACCATCCCCGACGAGCCGCGCCGCCCGCCAGGCTTCGCAGACGCCCCACCGCCCTTGAGTCCCTCGAGAGCCGGTGTGCCGGGCTGCTGGTGAACGGCCTCATCGACCCGGCCGCCTACCAGCGGTCGACCTTACCCACGACCGGCAGACCCACCAGGCCCCCGCGATCCCCGCGAGGAGGTGACGGAGATGGACGAGGCGGCGTACGGCCTGTGGCCGCTGGTGATCCTCAACACCATCCTGTTCGTGGTGTTCGCCGCCAGCTTCTTCCACCCCCGAAGCCGCCGGGACTGGCGCGCGATGGGCGCCTACAGCGCGTTCCTCGTAGCCCTGTTCACCGAGATGTACGGCGTCCCGCTCACGATCTACCTGCTGGGCAGCTGGCTCGGCTCCACCTTCCCACTCCTCAAGGACACCCACGCCGGCGGACACCTGTGGAACGACCTCGTCGGCTGGAGCGGCGACCCGCACCTCTCTCCCTTCCACCTCGCCTCCTACGTGGCGATCGGCGCCGGGTTCTGGCTGCTGGCCGCCGCCTGGCGCGTCCTGCACCAGGCCGCCCAGCAGCACCGCCTGGCCACCACCGGCCCCTACGCCCGGGTGCGTCACCCGCAGTACGACGGCTTCCTGCTCGTCATGATCGGCTTCCTGCTGCAGTGGCCGACCATCCCCACCCTCGTCATGTTCCCGGTCCTCGTGTACGTGTACATCCGCCTCGCCCGCAGCGAGGAACGCGAAGTCGCCGCCGAGTTCGGCGAAGCCTGGACCGCCTACGCCGCCCGCACCCCCGCCTTCCGGCCCCGTCTGCACCGGCACGGCCAGGGGCAGCCACCGCGGCACAACGCCCACCTGGGGAGCACTCCGTGCCTGGCCGCCCCTTCCGCGCACGGCACACCCCGGGGAGGACATGATGCCCGGCATCGCGCAGGCCGCGATCGTCCTCGGCGTCCTGGTGGGGATCGCCGTCCTGTTCGCCGTCCTCGCCCGCACCGACCGCAACCAGCGCGGCCCGCATCCGAGGTAGCCCGGCCGTGCCACGGTCGCCGCCGGCCTCGTCCACGGCCCCGCCGACACCGCGCGGGATTGCCCGGTTCCGTCGAGAGTGGACACCAGGGGCCGGTCGTGACGGCCCCGGGGAAGTGAAGGGAGGCGGGGCAATGGCAGGCATCATGCGCCGGATCGCCGACCTGTTCCGCATGAAGACGCACAAGGCCCTGGACCGGGCGGAGGACCCGCGCGAGGTCCTCGACTACTCCTACGAGCAGCAGCTCGCCCTCGTCCAGAAGGTACGACGCGGCCTGGCCGACGTGGCCACCAGCCGCAAACGCGTCGACCTGCAGATCACCCGGCTCGGCCAGTCCTCCACCACCCTGGAAGGCCAGGCACGCCAGGCCCTCGCCGCCGGCCGCGAGGACCTCGCCCGCGAAGCGCTCTCCCGGCGGGCCGCGGTGACCTCCCAGGTCACCGACCTCCAAAACCAGCAGGCATCACTGCAGGCAGAGGAGGAGAAGCTGACCCTCGCCTCCCAACGCCTGCAGGCACGGGTCGACGCCTTCCGCACCCGCAAGGAGACGATCAAGGCGAACTACACCGCCGCCGAGGCCCAGACCCGCATCAGTGAAGCCGTCACCGGGATCTCCGAGGAGATGGGCGACGTCGGCCAAGCCGTCCAGAGGGCGCAGGACAAGACCGAACAGCTGCAAGCCCGCGCCGGGGCGCTGGACGAACTCATGGCCTCCGGCGCACTGGAGGACGCCACCCTGCCCACCGCCCGCGACGACATCCAGGCCCAGCTGGACGCCGCCGCCCAGGGCCACGACATCGAGGCCGACCTCGCCCGGATGAAGGCCCAGCTGGGCACGAGCGCCCCGGCACCCGCCCTCGACAGCAGCACACCCGCCCCACCTCCGGACCAGAAGGACGCACCGTGATCGTACGGATCCTCGGCGAAGGCCAGTACACCCTCGCCGACCACCACCTCGACGAGCTCAACCGGCTCGACGCCCGCCTCCAGGACGCCGTCGACACCGGCGACGACGAGGCGTTCACCACCACCCTGCGCGCCCTGCTCGACGCGGTACGCCGCCTGGGCACCCCGCTGCCCACCGAGAGCCTCCTCCCCTCCGAACTCGTCCTGCCCGACGCAGACATGCCCCTCGCGCAGGTGAGCGCACTGCTCGGAGACGAGGGCCTCATCCCGGGATGACCGCGATGCCCGGCCGGCCCGACCCCGGATTCCCAGAAAATCAGCCGCCCCTCGTGCTGCAGGCGGCGGGGATCGAGAAGGCCTACCCGCGCGGCCTCTGGCCCCGCAGGCAGCGGCTCCCCGTGCTGCGCGGCGTCGACCTCGCCCTGGCCCCCGGCGAAGTGGTCGGCCTCGTCGGCGAGAACGGCTCCGGCAAGAGCACCCTGATGAAGATCCTCGTCGGCGCCCTGGCCGCCGACGCCGGCTCCGTCCGCCACACCGGCCTCTCGGCTACTGCCCGCAGGAACCCGTCCTGTACGAACGCCTCACCTGCGACGAGCACTTCGAGCTCTACGGCCACGCCTACGCCATGCCCGCCGGCACCGGACGGACCGCCCGGCGCGAGCTGTACGAGTCACGGCTGAGCAGGACGGCCTGCTGCGCGCGGCCGGCCAGGTCGCCGAGTTCGGCGCTCTCGACGGCGGCCTCGGCGAGGGCTACGGGTGGGTGCGGTCGGTGCGGTCGTCCTGGGCCACTGCCTGCTGACCGACGTCACCTACCAGGGCGGATACCTCTCCGGGTGCAACGCGTTGCAGTACGTTGCCCGGGGACGCCGGCTCACGCTGCTCTTCCAGGTGATGCCGATCGTCTTCCTGGTCGGCGGCTACGCCAACGCGGTCTCCTGGAGAGCACACCGCGAAGACGGCGGGGACTGGACGGGCACAGGGTAGGGCGGCGCGCCCTGCGGTTGCTGTGGCCGGCCACCGTCTGCGTCACGGTGGCTGCCCTCCTGTTCTCGGGGCCCGAGCGACCGGCCCGCGTACCGAGGAGCTTACCCAGGCGGGCTGGTTCATGGCCCTTCACCTGTGGGTCCTGCCGGTCTACCTGCTGCTGATCGCGCTGACGCCCGCACTGCTCGCCCGTGCACGACAGATGGGGATTGATCGTGCCCGCCTTGACGGCGGCCGGGGCCACAGCGGTGGACGCGGCGGTGCTCGGCGCGCATCGTTGCGCGGGGCTGGGTCGGTCTGGCGCGTCACGAGCAGCCCCGCGGTCACCGCGCTTGTGCTGAGCCTGCGGCCGGACTCGTCCGTGAACTCTGGCGACGGTCCGTCAGTTCGGAGTACGGCCCATCGCGGTCACTTCTCGGAGCCGGTGGTGATCTCGATCCGCCGGGCCTGTTCCGGCTTCTCGGCCTCGCGGATCGGCGCTCTCACCGTGAGCACGCCCTTGTCGTAGGTCGCTGTGATGTCCTGCTCTTTCGTTCCCTCGGGCAGCCTGACGCTGCGGGTGAAGGAGCCGTAGCGGAACTCGGTGCGCTGTTTGTCCTTCTTCTCCTCGCTGCGTTCGGCGCGCACGGTCAGGACGCCGCCCTCGATCGTGATCTCGACGTCCTTGGCGGGGTCGATCCCGGGTAGTTCGGACCGCCGCGACCCGGTGAAACGATCTGCGGCCACCCCAGCCACCTTCTCGATCACGCTGGTTCGGCGCCACTCGCTCATGCGGGCCGACCGTCATCCCGCCGCGTCACCACTCCCCGCGCCCCAGCCGGGCGAGCCGGTAGTCCAGCCGGTCCTTCAGCAGTCCGATCGCCTCGTGCATCGTCTCGGCCGCCACCCGGGCCCGTGCGGGCCGCCCGTTCACATCCGAAATGGCCCGGGCAACGGCCGACTGCCGCACCGCCGGATCCCGCCCCTGCGTCAGCGTCACCCGCACCGAGAGCACCGGCTCGCGCGCTCGATGTGCCACCGCCAGCACCGTGGTCCGCGCGTACTCGGCAGACTCCGCCGACACATTGCCCCAAACTCCACCTCGATCTCCAGCGTCGCCCTGTCCGCTGGACGATCCACCTGGTCCTCCCACCGGTGCATGATCACACCGACGACTCCCCGCCGGACTCCGCCCGCCGGGCGCCCGGCTCCTCCTGCGCAGCCGCGCCGGGACCCGCGGGAATCCTGGCCTTCAGCCGCTTCAGCTCCTCTTCTACATCCTGGCCGGTGGCGATGCGCTCCAACTCGATCCGGACGTCGTCAGGTCCTGCCGGGGCCGTGGCGTCCTCCAGCGCACCGGAGGCCATCAGCTCGTCGAGCGCCCGCGACCGAGCCTGCAACTGCTCGGTGCGGTCCTGGGCCCGCTGCACGGCAGCGCCGATGTCGCCCATCTCCGCCCCGACTCCGGACACGGCCTCACTGATGCGTGTTTCGGCCTCGGCCCGGGTGTACTCGGCCTTCAGCGTCTCCTTGCGCACGCGGAAGGCATCCACCTGCGCCTCCAGCCGCTGGGATGCCTTCGTGAGCCGTTCCTCCTCGGCCCGCAGCAGTGGCGCCTGATCCTCCAGCGAAGCGACCTGCCCCTGCACACCCGCCCGCCGGGCCAGCGCCTCCCGGGCCAGGTCCTCCCGCCCGGCGGCCAGTGCCTGCTGCGCCTGCTCCTCCAGCTTTACGGCCGATTCCCGCAACCGCGCGATCTGCAGCTCCCCCCGCTCGCGGCCGGCCGCCACGTCCGCCAGGGCACGCCGCACCTGCTGGAGCAGTTCCAGCTGCTGGGTGTAGGCAAAATCAAGTACCTCCCGCGGATCCTCTGCCCGGTCCAGCACCTTGCTCGCCTTGATCCGGAACAGCTCGGCCATACGGTCCGCGATCCCGGTCATGGCCACCCACTCCCTCCGGCGAGGCACCCGGCACGTGCCGCCAGGCCACCAGTACCTCCACCGTCCCTCTGCCGGCGACCCGGCACAACCCGGTGCCTCGCAGCACGGCAGGCATTCCCTACCCCTCGTGCGACGAGGCCAGACGCTGCCCCAACTGCTCCACGAAGTCGTCGTAGCAGGCCACCACGTCCTCAAGATCGACCATCTGCGGCAGGTCGACCACCGGCTGCCGCTCGGCCGGAAACTCGGCCGTCTCCGCCACGACCCGCTGCTCGTCAGCCGGTGCAACGTGAAGCAGTTCGACGACCTCCTCGTCGGTCCGGAACCGCGACTCGACCACCTCCCCGCCGGCACGGGCTCGCACCAGGTATTCGTGGTCACCCAGCGGCTCGACCTCGAAGTGCTCCGACATCACCGGCTCCTCTCGCACGGCGCGACCGTCCCCGACTTGCAGGCGCCGCCCACCAGCGCTCTGCAACGTCCACGATTCCCGCTACCCAACGACCGCGCGACACCCACACGCGTCTATGACCGCCGGTCGGCCCGCCCGTTATCGGTGGCCGCCCTGCGGCTGGTGGGGCTGCGCCGGCCGAGGGTTCGCGTTCACGATGCCGAGAACGACCTTGCCGTCCACCGTCCCGTGCTCGACGAGCAGCCCGGCGAGGTCCTCCAGTTGGCGGCGGTGACCGCGCAGCAGCTCGACTGCTCGCGTCTCGGCTTCCCGGAGCAGGCGGGCGACCTCTTCGTCGACGGTGCGCTGGGTCTGCTCGGAGTAGGGCCGGCGCAGCAGCTCCTCCGGGCTGTCGCCGAGGTGCTGCGGGGTGGTGGGGGCGTATCCCACCGGCCCGAGTTCGCTGGACAGGCCGAACTCGCGCACCATGCGGGTGGCGAGCGCGGTGGCGTTGGCCAGGTCGTTCGCCGCGCCGGTCGATCCCTCCCCGAAGACGACCAGTTCTGCTGCACGGCCGCCGAGTTGGACGGTGAGCAGGTCGGTCAGGTAGCTCTCGCTGTACAGGTGGCGCTCCGCCTCGGGCAGTTGCTCGGTCGCGCCGAGGGTCACGCCGGCGGGCAGGATGGTGACCTTGGCGACCGGGTCCGCGTGTTCGCACAGGGCGGCCATCAGAGCGTGCCCGGACTCGTGGACGGCGGCCGAGCGGCGCTCCTCCGGGAGGAGCGCGTTGGAGGAGTCGCGGCGTCCGAGCAGGACCCGGTCGCGGGCGGTGTCGAGGTCCTGCGCGGTGATGGTCGCCCGTTCCGCGCGTACCGCGTTGATGGCGGCCTCGTTCACCAGGTTGGCCAGGTCGGCGCCGGAGAAGCCGGGGGTGGCGCGGGCGATGCGGTCCAGGTCGACGTCGGGGGCCAGGGCCTTGCCGTGGACGTGGACCACGAGGATCGCGGCCCGCTCGGACTGGTTGGGCAGCGGCACGGTGACCTGGCGGTCGAAGCGGCCGGGCCGCAGCAGTGCCGGGTCGAGCGCGTCCGGGCGGTTGGTGGCGGCCAGGACGACGATGCCGCTGCCCTGGTCGAAGCCGTCCATCTCGGCCAACAGCTGGTTGAGGGTCTGCTCTCGTTCGTCGTTGCCGCCCAGCCTGCCGCCGCTGCCACGGCGGCCGCCGACGGCGTCGATCCCGTCGATTAAGATGATCGGGCTCGCTTGCGGGCCTCCTCGGACAGGTCGCGGACCCGGGAGGCACCGACACCGACGAACATCTCGACGAAGGCCGAGCCGGTCACCGACAGGAACGGCACCTCGGCCTCTCCGGCCACCGCGCGGGCGAGCAGGGTCTAGCCGGTGCCGGGCGGGCCGACCATGATCACGCCACGTGGCCCCTTGGCCCCGGCGGCGGCGTACCGCTCGGGGCTGCGCAGGAACTCCACGACCTCGCTGACCTCCTGCTTGACGCCCTCGTAGCCGGCGACATCGGCGAACCGGATACTCGGCCGCTCGGCCTCGATGATCTGCCGCCGCCGCTCTGGGTCTCGCGCAGAGCTCGGCCGTGCTCCCGCCGGTGGCCTCGCGTGCGCAGGCGCCACAGTGCCTTTCGCTGCCGGCCGCGGCCGTCCGCATGGGCGGCACAGGGGACGCGTCGCTGCGTGTCAGGTGTACCCGGCGGCGGAACGGGTCCCGGCGGGCGGTCGTCAGCCTGCATGCCGGTTGAGCCGCACGGCGGGGCAGAGTGACTCCGCCACTTCCCGGTCGAACGGTTCGGTGCCGGGGGTGAGCATCGATGCGGCGGCTGCGGCCACTCCGAGCGCGCAAGCGGCGACCGGATCGGCGCCTTCGGCCAGCCGGGTGACGATTGCGGCGATCATGCCGTCCCCGGCCCCGGCGTCGCTGAGGGGCTCGCCCGGCAGTGGCGGTGCATGCAGCTCCATGTGCTCCTGACCGGTGGAGCACAGCGCGCCGAGTTCCCCCAGGGTGGTGATGGCGATCTCGGCTGCTCCGGCGGCGAGCAACTGCTCGTTGACAGCGCGGGCGTCGTCGAAGGTGCGCACGGCCCGGCCGACGAGGTAGGAGGCCTCGCTGCGGTTGCATCTGCGCAGGAAGACGGCCTCGTGCAGCGACTCGCGCAGGGCCGGTCCCGAGGTGTCCAGCAGCAGTCTGGAGCCGGCTCCTCTGACCCGGCGGGCGACGGCCGTGTAGAAGTCGTCGCGCAGGCCGCCGGGCAGGCTGCCACTGGCTACGACGTACCGGTGAGCGCCAGCTGCCCGCTCCAACAGGTCCAGGCAGTGCCGTGCCTCGTCGTCGTCGAGTCGCGGGCCGCGCGGCACGATGTGGTAGCTGCGGCGTGACGCGGTCTCGAACAGCACGAACGCCTCGCGGGTTTCACCCGCGATCCCGAGAGCGAGGTGGTCGATGCCCTCCTCGTCCAGTAGCCGGTTCAGGCGCTGGCCGATCTCCTGGCCGGCCGTGTGGACGGCGGTCGCCCGTCCTCCGAACCGCACCACGCCGCGGGCGACATTGATCCCTCCACCGCCGGCGGCCACGTACCTGACCTGGGCGCGGGTCTTGCCGATGTCCACCAGGTGGTCGAAGTCGCAGCAGATGTCGACCGTAGGGTTCATCGTGAGGGTGAGGACCGGCGGCGGACTTTCTCCGCCGCTCCCCGCTGCGGGCTGACCCGGTACCTCGGCGACGCTCATCGCAGTGGCCCGGCGGTCGTTGTCACCGGAGCTACCGCCTGGCGTCCTGTCTGCCCAGTGCCGGCCCACTCGTTGTCGAACTCGGCCATGACTTTCAGCAGACCATCGGTGACGTTGACGGTGGTCAGCGCGAGGCCGACGATGGATGCCCAGTGGTCCGCCACGGTACCGATGCGTGCCAGGAGCCTGCCGACCACCACCAGAACACCGTGGTACCGGTCGCTCGCCGCATCTTGGCGGAATGGCTCATTACCCGCGCCGCCAGGCGTCTCCTGGCCGGTCGGGAAAGTGGAGGCGGTGATCGAGCCGACCGGTGCCGGCGCCCGGAGCGCGATCCCGTCGGCATCGTCCTGGAGGGGAGCCGCGATTCGTACTGTCTTGGCAGCCCCCGCAATGGTCGGCAGGGTGTGGGCGTCCCCACACAGGGAGAGGTGGGGCCCGCCGGGGTAGCCCTTGAACGGGCGCAGGAACAGGGGCCACCGGTGCGGGCGTCCGTGCAGCAGTCCGCCAGCCATCCCCACCCTCCTCACTCAGGCCGGACACGCCTTCCACACTGGTGTGTGAGCCAGGATCGTGTCTCGGAGTGTGCTCCCGTTGTCGGCGCGTGCAGTACTGCCATGTTGAGGGGCCTGGACTTGTTCGGCGAGCGGAGGTTTTCGGAGGCCGCTGGCTGAAGCGACTGCGGGAAGCGACGTGGCTCCCGGCCGTGGTCAGAACTCGCACACGTGCCCGCGGCGCCTCCGCCGCAGTCCTCGTGGATCGCCACCGTCGCCCCTGGCGCCGTTTCTGGGAGTGGCCAGTGTGAGTACCTGACCCAGGCGGGTTCCGTTAGCGGCAGACTATGACGCCCTTCACACCCGTGTCTGTCGTGTCGTAGGCGCTGGTCACCGCCGGGCGGAGCTGGACCCGGCACGATGGACGGGATGTTCGCTGCTCTGGGGGTGCCGAACTTCCGGCGGTACTTCGCTGAGCAGTCGGTCAGCCTGGTCGGTGCCTGGATGCAAGCCGTGGCCAGTCTTGGCTGGTGCTGGAGCTGACTGGGTTCGGGACTGCTCTCGGGCTGGTGGTCGCCGCGCAGTTCCTGCTGGTGCTGCTCGGTGGCCCGTGCGGTCAGCTGATCGCCGACCGGGCTGACAAGCGCAGCCTGCTGATGGGCACTCAGGCTGTGCTGGGAGGCATGGCCCTTTTGCTGGGGCTTCTTACCGTCACCCGCTCCGTGCGCTTGTGGATGGTGGTGGTCCTCGCCGTCGCGCTGGGATCGGTGAGCGCGGTGGACGACCCCACCCGGCAGGCGTTTGTTCCCGAGATCGTCGGGCCGGACCTGGTGCGCGACGCGGTCAGCCTGAACAGTGTCATGGTCAATGCCGCCCGGGCGGTCGGCCCGGGTTGTTCCTTCGTCGTTCTACGCGCGGCGCCGTGTGTTCCTTGCTCACTGCGTTGGCCGGTCGGGCGCGGGCCGGGCGGCCAGAGTGACGCCGAGCCAGGAGCCCCAGCCGATGGGCTGCATCGCCCAGTAGCTGATGATCCGGTAAAGGAGGGAGACGGCGAGTGCTTGATCGGCGCGGAGCCCGTAGAGGACGAGCAGGCCGGTGAGGCTGGCCTCGGCGATGCCCAGGCTCCCGGGGGTCAGCCGGAGGCTGGTGGAGACCTGGGTGAGGCCGTAGACGGCGAGGAAGCCGCGCCAGGGTACGCCGATACCGAGGGCCCAGAGGCAGCAGGCCAGGCAGACGGCGTCGAAGCCCCAGTTCAGCAGGGCCAGCCCGAGTGGCCGTAGCCAGGGGCGAAGGCCCGGCTGGAGAGTCCTGGCCTGCGTTACCAGATGAGCGAGCGATTCCTCGACGCCCCGGACTCGGGGTGACTGGTCGCCCGCGCGCTGCCACCAGCGCAGGGCGGCCCGCCGCAGGCCGGGGGAACGGGTCAGGCCGACTGCGGCGAGCACGGTCATGGTGAGAACGATGAGCGCGGGCGCGAGCGTGGCGGTAGCCGTCGCCGCCTCACGGCGACGCCCGGGGCCCGCGCGGCGGCTTTCGATACTCGGATGGGCATGGCGTCGAGCGGTGGCGCGGCGTTCGGGATTGCCCGGAGGCTGCGGCGCCACGGGTACGTGCTGCTGGCCAAGCCCGACGGGTTCGTCGTCACGGGCACCAACGGTCCGTTGCGCGAGGGCGAGCACGGCCGGGCGAGGGCCTGGGGTGCGACCCTGGTCTGACCGGCTAGGAACTCGGGCTCACCGAGGTTGTGGTGATGATCCCCTTCTGCCGTGCCCCGGAGTCGGCGGCCGCACCTATACCCGCCTGTCCTCCAGAGTCACGCGCCTGCGCACAGGCCTCGTCATGAGCTGCTCGGCGGTCGCACTGGTGGAGCGCGCGGGGGGCGGTAGCAGCACGAAGGGTCCGATCCGGCCGCGGCGGAGACCCAGGAGGGGTGCGAACTCGACGAACAGTTGGCCGAGTTCGTGAAGCCCGTCCGCCTCCAGCCGGTGCAGCGTCGGGCCGCGCACGGTGCCGCCGCCGCCGGAAGCGGACTCGGGCATCGTGGGAGCACGGACTGCCGACGCGAGAAGGCTCAGCCTTGGGCGCACGATGGAGGCAGGAGCCGAACCCGGCGGAGGCAGCGAGCCCCTGGGAGTACGCCATGACCGAGCCGTCCTTGACCCCCGCGGAACTTCGGCTGCTCGCGGACGCCGGGGGCGCGGCGCCCTCGCTGCACAACAGCCAGCCCTGGTGCTTCCGGCCCGGCGCGGACCGGCGGAGCCTGCTGGTCTTCGCCGACCCCACCCGCGCCGTGCCCGTGGCCGATCCGGACGGTCGGTCCCTGCACATCTCGGTGGGCGCGGCGGTGCTCAACCTCAGGACGGCGGCCCGGCACCTCGGGCGGGCAGCCCCCGTGCGGCTGTGCCCGGAGCCGACGGACTCTGGCTTCCTCGCGGTCCTCGACCTGGCCGAGCCGGGCTCGCCAGATGATCCGGATCTGTACCCGGCGATCGAGCATCGCCACTCCAGCCGCCGGCCCTTCGCCAACCGCGACGTGCCGGAGGCGGTGATCGGCGAGCTGATCGCGGCCGCCACTGCGGAGGGCGCCACGCTGGACGTACTGGAGGAGGCCGGTGTGCGCCGGGTGCTGGAGCTGACCACCGAGGCCGAGCAGCGGATCGCCGCCGACATCGCCCGACAGGCTGAGACCCGCAGCTGGCTGCGGTTGGAGGAGCCCGCCGCCGACGGCATCCCGGCGGCCGCGCTCGGCCCGCTGGACCACGACGCCCGGGTACCGATGCGCAGCTTCACCGAGCATCCGCCCAGGCCGGCCCTGCATACCGAGCGGTTCGAGGCGCTGCCGCAGGTCGCCGTGATCAGCACGCACGGCGACGGCCCTGCCGACTGGCTGCGGGCCGGTCAGGCGATGGAGCGGGTCTGGCTGCTCGCGACGCTGCGCGGGGTGCGCGCCTCGGTGCTGCACCAGGCGGTCGAGTGGGCTGACACCCGGTGGCGCCTGCGCGACCCGGCCGAGGGGCCGGGGCATGTTCAGATGGTGATGCGACTGGGCTACGGCCCGCCCGGGGCGCCGACACCCCGGCGGCCAGTGGAGGAGATCCTCGACCTGGCCGAACAGCACGAGGGGCCCGGCCGGGACGTCAGAACACAGCTGAGGTCTGGTCCGTAGGCCGCAGGCGAGTGTGAGGTACAGGACAGCGAGGAGGAGGACCATGCAGCATCGCACCGTCCAGGACGTGATGACCCAGGAGGTCGTCACCGCCGGGCCCGACATGCCGTTCAAGGAGATCGCGGCGCTGTTCCACCGTAACGACATCACCGCGATCCCGGTCATCGACGACCAGGGACGGCCCCTCGGGATGGTGTCCGAGGCGGACCTGATCCGCAAGGAGGCCGTCCTGCCCGACCCCGAGGGCCGCACGCCCGGCCGCTGGCTCGATGCACACGACCGCGCCCGCGCCGAGGCCGAGACCGCCGGCGGCCTGATGACCAGCCCGGCCATCACCGCCCGAGCGACCTGGACCATCCCGGAGGCCGCCCGCGCCATGGACAAGCACAAGGTCAAGCGGCTGCCCGTGGTGGACGAGGTCGGCCGCCTGGTCGGCATCGTCAGCCGCCGTGACCTGCTACAGATATTCCTGCGCCACGACGCGGCCATCCGCGAGGAGATCACCCACGACGTCCTCGGCCAGACCCTCTGGCTGGCGCCCGCTGATGTCCGGGCGGTCGTGCACGATGGCGTCGTCACACTCAGCGGTCGCGTTCCGCGCAAGAGCCTGATCCCGATCGCGGAGCAGCTGTGCCGCGCGGTGGACGGCGTGGTGGCGGTTCACCAGACGCTCGATTTCACCGAGGACGACACCGATGTCCCCCTCGAACATCCCCAGGCCTACCGCGCCAGCCACTGAGCTCGAACCCGGCGAGTACGGTCTCGACGCCCTGACCCGGCGCGGCCTGACCATGCTCGGGCCGACCGTCGTCTTCCGCTGGCGGCCCACCCTCGCGGACCGGAGCTGACCCCATGCTGCGCGCCCGGATCGTCCTCATCGGCATCGGCAACGAGTACCGCCACGATGACGGAGCCGCAGTGGCCGTGATGGCCGAATTGGCGGCCGAGGACATTCCCGTCGACCGCATCACCCTCTGCGACGGCGAGCCGACCCGTCTGATGGAGCTGTGGGAGAACGCGGACCTCGCCATCGTCGTCGGCGCCGTGCCCGGCCACCCCGGGCAGCCGGGTCGTATTCATGAGGTCGCCGTCTTCCCCGACCGGGAGGGTGACCCGCTGGCCGAGAGCAGCGCCGCAGCAGGCATCCATGGCCTCGGTCTCGGCCATGCCGTCGCTCTGGCCTCCGCGCTCGGCCAACTGCCCCGCGAGCTGCTGATCGTCGCCGTCGAAGGCGCGGACTTCTCCCTCGGGGAGGGGCTGAGCCAGGCCGTGGCCGAGGCGGTGCCCCGGGTGGTTTCACTGATCCGCGGCGTGGTGGCAGGCCATCGCGCGGGCCTGGACGGAGAAGCCCTGCCATGACCACCATCGAGCGCGAGGACTCACGTTGACCACCACCCCCGCCGTCAAGCGCCCGATGCCCCCGGAGGTTGGCGAGTTCCTGCTCGGCCGGGTCACTATCCGCACCCTGGTCGGCGCCCACCGGGTCGTCGGCATGCTCGCCGGCGAACAGCTCCCCAGGATCTGCTGATGGCGTCGGAATTCACTGATGGCGCCATCGAAGTCCGCGCCCTCACCAAGTCCTACGGCGAGCTCCGCGCCGTCGGAGGGATCGACCTGACGGTGGAGCGAGGTGAGGTGTTCGCCCTGCTCGGCCCGAACGGTGCAGGCAAGACCACCACCGTCGAGATCCTGGAGGGCTACCGCCGCCGCGACGGCGGGCAGGTCCGCGTCCTCGGCTACGACCCCGGCCGGGAACGCGCCAAGCTCAAGCCGCTGATCGGCATCGTCCTGCAGTCCACCGGCGTGGACCGGTATCTGACGGTCGCCGAGACCGTCGCGATGTACGCCTCGTACTATCCCCATCCCCGCCCCGTCGCCGAGGCCCTGGAGCTGGTCGGACTGACGGCGAAGCGGAACAGCCGGGTGAGCAAGCTCTCCGGCGGCCAGCAACGCCGACTGGACATGGCCATCGCGCTCGCGGGCGACCCCGAGCTGCTCTTCCTCGACGAGCCCACCACCGGCTTCGACCCCTCCGCCCGCCACGAGGCCTGGCAGATCGTCAGGGACCTCGCAGCCCTCGGCAAGACCGTCCTGCTGACCACGCACTACATGGACGAGGCACAGCACCTGGCCGACCGGGTCGCGGTCATCGCCGCCGGACAGATCGTCGCGGAGGGCACGCCTGACAGCCTCGGCGGCCGGGACGCCGTCCGGCCCAAGCTCCGCTACCGGCTGCCCACCGGCGTTTTCCCGCCCGAGGGCCTCGGCGTCCCGGCCGACGGGCTCGTGGAGTTCAGCCCCGACGACCTGACCGCCGCCCTCCACCGACTCACCGGCTGGTCCCTGGAGAACCGCGTCACGCTGGACGAGCTCCAGATCGTCCGCCCCACCTTGGAGGACGTCTACCTCCGGCTCACAGAGGAACCGTCATGACCGCGATGACCGTCCTGCGGCAGATCCGCTACGTCAACAAGGCGTTCTGGCGAAATCCCGCCTCCGCGTTCTTCACCTTTGCCTTCCCGCTGATGTTCCTGGTCATCTTCACCTCGCTGCTCGGCCACGGCCAGGTTCTGCTGGGCGGGCACAAGGTCAACCAGTCCACCTACTACGTCGCCAGCATGGGTGCCTTCGCCGTGATCACGTCCTGCTACAACAACATCGCGATCGGAATGTCCTTCAGCCGCGACGCGGGGGTGCTCAAACGCACCAACGGCACCCCGCTCTCCCCGGCCGCCTACTTCGGCGCCAAGGTGGTCCACGCCATGCTGATGTCCGTCCTGCTGGTGGCCATTACCGTGACCTTCGGCCGGTTCGCCTACCAGGCGCAGGTGCCGACCGGAGCGGCACTGCTCCGCTTCCTGGTGATGCTGGCCGTCGGGTCGGCGTGCTTCTGTGCGCTGGGCTTCGCCGTCACGGCGGTGATCCCCAACGCGGACGCCGCCGCGCCGATCGTCAACGCCACCATCCTGCCGCTGCTCTTCCTCTCCGGAATCTTCATCCCGCTCGGCGACAACGCCCCCGCCTGGGTCCGATGGGTGGCCAGGATCTTCCCCGTCAAGCACTTCGGCGACGGCATGCAGGCCGGTTTCCTCGGCACTGCCTTCCGTTGGACCGACGTCCTGGTGGTCGCAGTTTGGGGTGCGCTCGGACTGCTGCTCGCCGCCCGCTGGTTCAGCTGGGAACCGCGCCAGTGAGGGTTCGTCGGTGGCGGTTCAGGCACCCACGAGGTCACGGCAGTTGAATGCGGCCGTGCCGGTGAGTGCCGTAAACAGCCAGAGGGCGGCCGGTTCGGCGCCGCCCGCCCGATTGGGAACGGTGGCGGGGGCCGGGGCGGCGTGGTGCAGGATCGAGGTGTCGAGTACCCAGCGGTTGACGGGGAACACCGATCCGACCAGTCGCGCCGGGCGGTTCGTCACCCTCTCTTCCTCGGAGACCAGCAACCGGCGTGGGCTTCCCCTGCGGGAGGATCCCCGCCGGCCCGGATCTGGCTGCGACAGGGTTCAGCGAGCGGCCCGCACGACGCAAGTCCCCTGTCACCGGCTCGTGCGACCGCGCCGCAGCCCTGGCCACTCGAGCCCACACACTGGAGATGTCGGTGTCGGCCTAGGAGGTTGTGATGGACAGTGACACCGCTGCCGGACCGCTGCTGGTGGATCGGGCCCTGCCGGACTTGCGATTCGCCCACCTGGAGTGCACGGCGGTCGACGCGGGGCCGTCGCAGGCGTACCGGGCTGCGCGTAGCCTCGATCTTCTGTCGATTCACTCTCCACTGCTCGAACTGGTCACGTGGGCACGCGGCCTACCGGACCGGCTTCGCGGAACACCCGTTCCGCAGTCGGCCTCGCTGCGGCTCGCCGATCTTTTCGACATGGTCACGGGGGACCAGCAGGAGCAACCATGGGTGGGGCTTGGCGAGAACCCGGGGCGAGAGATGGCTTTCGGCGCCGTCGGCAAGATATGGCAGCCCTCCATCGAATGGCGGCAGGTCGAGCCCGGCGACTTCTCGGAATTCGAAGAGCCCGGATGGGCGAAGGTCGCAGCCGCAGTGGTCTTCCACCCCTACGGCACCCGGCGGTCCCTGGTGACCTACGAGGCGCGCACGGTCTGCACCGACCAGGTCTCCACCCGGCGCTTCGGCCATTACCGGACGCTCGTCTCGCCTGGTGCCGGCGTCGTCATGCGCGCAACCCTGCAGGCGGTCAAGACGGCTGCGGAACACGAGGCCACGGCGGGGACCGGTGTGCGAAGCACCGCTGGCGATGAGACGTGAGGCATGTCGTGACCGTCACGAACGACTGGTCGGCAATCTGCGCCGGACTGCCGAGGCCAGCAGCGACAGAGTGCGCAGAAGCATCCGGCCGTTGAGCTGTCCAGATCAGCGGTGGCCTCAGCTTGTCGTTTTACCTTTGGTGATCATCTTCTGTCGCGTTCGGACTCTCGCCTGCCTGTTCGCTACTGGTTGGTGACCAGGGCGAGTCCGACGTCGTAGGTGGGGGCTCGGTGGCGGTTGGGCCGGCCAGGTGGGCGCCCGGGTCCGGGGCGGGAGGGTCTCGCAACAGCGGCTGGGCATGGCAGGGTCGTGCGGATGTTGCGGAACCCGCGCCGGACCCGGGCGGGGGTGAGGCGTTCAGCGGGTTGGGGTCGTTCTCAGGGTCGGCGGAGGTCTGCGGACAGGGTTCTGGCGAGGCGGAGTTGGGTGTGGGCGGCCAGGACCAGGTGGGTCCAGCGGTCGGCCGCGGCGGGTTCGCGTAGGCGGGGACGGGTCCAGCCCAGGGTCTGCTTGAGGAAGCGGAAGGTGTGCTCCAGGTCGAAGCGCCGCAGGAACGCGTGCCAGGCGGTGTCGGTGTCCGTGACGGAGGGTGTGGGATCGGAGAACCACAGCCAGACCGGCTTCGGGGTGCCGCCGGAGGGCAGGTGGTCGACGTCGAGGCGGATCAAAGCCCCCTCGATGATGGGCAGTTGGCCCTGGTGGTCGCTCCAGG
>NZ_JBITFB010000042.1:0-74544 GCF_044455625.1 Kitasatospora sp. NPDC051164
CCGGCGCGCCCCCCGCCCCCCCCGGCTTGCCTGGTTTTGGTTATCCCCCACCCCCCCCCCCCCGCCGGGGCGGGGGGGGGGGGGGGGGGGCGTTTCGCCCCCCCCCCCCCCACCGCCGTGGTGCTCAGCGGCCCTCCGGGCGCCGTTCCTCCTGGAGGACCGCCTGGCCTGCCAGGAGGCTCTCCAGGAACCGGCTGTGCTGGACGAGCGTGCTGCTCCGGCTTTCCGGAGTCCGGGCGTGGGCCCGCAGCACCCGGGTCTGCTCGGGGTCCTGCTCGGGGCTTTGCTCGCGGGTCTGCTCGCGGGTCTGCTCGGCCTGCTCGGAGACCATGACGCCGACGGCGTCGGCGAGGCAGGTCATCGACTGGCGCGGCTCGATCCGGTCCGTGGAGACGGTCTCCGGCACCCGGGTGCGGTCGTTCGCGGAGGAGCCGTCAGCCGCAGTGGAGCGGGCCTCCGTACCGTCCCGGCCGGGCGCCGTTGTCGCCGTTGATGTCGCGGTCGTCACTGTCGTCGCTGTCTCTGCCGGCGACGTTGTCGTCGTCGCGCGCCTCGTCTTCGCAGGCCTCGTCTTCGTGTGCGTTGCCGCAGACTCCTCGCGCAGACGCCCGACCTCCGCCTCCAGCGCCGCCACCCGCGCCCGTAGCTCCTCCAGCTCGCCCATCGTCTCCACTGCCCATAACCTTCCCCGGCCGCCGCTCACGGCCATTGACGTGCGGCTTTAGCCTAGCCGGGGGCCTGCCCGCGCCCGAGGGCGTCCACCCCCTCGGCGCCGCGCGCGACGAACCGCCACATCGGCGAGAACGGCACCCTGGTCCGGGCCAACCAACACGTACGGCGGCTTCTCCACGTCCGGGCCGTGCGCGACGGTGACGACCACGACCACCCCCGGCATGACGGCGCCCTCGTGCCCCGTCCCGGCCCACGACGCGGGGCTGGGAGCGCCTTGCTCAGCTCGACGACCCAGGCTTCAAGCGACTCGACGTGCGTCGCTTGGAAGCAACAGACGTCACCCTCGTCGATGCGCTGGGACTACCGCCTCGGAGGGTCTGCGGTGGCTGAATCAGGTTGCCGGTCAGGTGGGAGAAGCAGAGCCTGTGAAGCGGCGGCACCGAGGTTCCGGTGCTGGGCATCTGCGACAGCGCGGCGGCCTATCCTGCCCCCCGGGAGTCCGTCGCGGAGTGACGGGCTTTGGCTGTCCGATCCGGCCACTACGATCCCCCGGTGACCGATGACGAGATCGTCGAAGCCTGCCGGAGGGTCGCACGAGACCGGCAGGCTCCCCCGCCCGCCCCGCACGAGGCGGTTGCCGAGGCGGAACATGTCATCGGATTCGCCTGTCCCCCGCTTCTGCGGCGCCTGTACACCGAGGTGTCCAACGGCGGCTTCGGCCCCCTGGACGGGGTACTGCCGGTCGACGTGGGGCAGCGGGACGAGCACATCGCGGAGTCCTATGAGGACGGACCGGGCCCCATCGGTGGAGTGCCTGCCGGAGTGGTGCCGCTCTACGACTGGGGCTGCACGATGTGGTCGATGATCGACTTCCGCGACCCGGACGGCGCGATGTGGTCCAACGCCGAGGGTGACTGCCGGCCCCAGGGCGTCAACCTGGCCCAGTGGCTGGCTGCCGCGATGGACGGCGAACTGCGCTTCGCCTGGCCGGACGCTGTGCCTTCGGACAGCGAATGGCGTGGGCCCCGGACACATTGACCAGCAGTCAGAAATCGACGGTTCGGATCGCCAAGCGGGACGGGACGTGGTGCCCACCGCGGTGAACCTGAGAGGCGGGTACGGCGACTTCGCCGAGCCGCAGGAAGCCCTGCGAGACCTTCATGCCCGAGGTCACGGCCGGGTCTACCGCGAGACCCGCCGGATCCCAGCCGAGCTGCTGGCCGAGGAGCAACTGCGGCTGCCGCCGGTGTCCGAGCAGCCGTTCACCGCCGCGTCTGGCGAAAGCCGGCGGGTTGGCAAGGACTCCACAATCTCGGTCAACTCAGTGCGCTACTCGGTGCCGCACAAGCTCGTCCACGACAGCGTCCGGGTCCGATTTCACGGTGACGACCTGACCGTGACCGCCGTGGTCGCGGGGCAGCGTGGCCCAGGTTGCCCGCCATGCCCGACCCACCCCGGGCAACCCGCGGATCGCCGACGAGCACCACCCTGGCGCCCCGCGCGGCGAGCACACGCCGAAGCCGACCAACCCGGCCGCGGCTCAGTTCCTGGCCGTCGGCCCGGGAGCGGCGTGACTGATCGAGGTCGCGGGGGCTGACACCCACCGGATCCGGGCGAAGATGGCCAACGCCACCGCGCTGGCCATACGGAACTGCAGCGCCGACGTCGACCGAGCGCTCGGTATGGCGGCGACTCTGGGCCGCTTCGCCGAGGGAGACCTCCTGTCGATCCTGGGCCACTAGGGCGAGCACGCCGCAGCGAGACACCCAGCCAGCAGCCGGGCACCTCCGCCTGGTCCGGGTTCGGGGCGAACGGAGCCGCGGCTGGCTCGAGCCGACCAGGTTCAGACCTCGTCTGCGACCAAGCCGCAGGCGGAGGGGAACGACTCCAGGAACTCCCGCCGCTGCAGGTCCGGCTCGGCTTCGGCGAGATTCGTGAGCGTCCGTAGGAACCGGTCGCGTTGGTCGTGCGGAAGTTGCTGCAGCACTCCGGCCACGCTCTCCATCATCTTCACCGCGGAGTCGGGGTCCACCTCGTCGTCCTCGCAGCTGTCGAGGAACCAGACGGTGTCGATGACCAGCCCGGCGAGGATGGGCACCAGCGGGTCCATGGCAGTCATCCAGGCAAGCTATCCGACCCCCCCCATGACAGCACGAACACCCCACTCGGTCGGCGCGGGAATCCGCGCGGGCCGCGATCAGGAAGAGCACCACCGTCATGAATGACAGCGCCACCGACCATGCGTCGGCACGGCACAGATTGCAGGCCCCGGCCGGCGGTCGCCGCGACCTCGGGCGCCGCGTTCGACGAGGCACCGTGGGGTCATCAGGGGTGCGACTCGTAGCCTTCGGGACGCCGGTATGGCTTCGCCGCATTCGGTATCAACGGCCCATCCACGCCTACCAGCAGTATCGGCGGCACCAGATCGCCCCCGAAGATCGTCCCCGTACGGTACTGGCTGGTCTGTTGCCGACCCAGTGGTGTCTGGCCTGCGCTCGCCCGGTTCCGAGCAGCGGAGCGAACCATGCTGTGCTCGGCGTTGGACGCCCTGGGGTTGCTTCCCCGGGCCCACTCCCACGTCGTCTACCGGGATCGTTCGAGGTTTTGGCCGGACGATTTTCCGCGGAAAATTCGGTGGCCCTGGACGGTCGGCATCACCGTGTCCAGGCTGTCCAACCGGCCGCCCAAGGAGAGGAAGCCGCATCACGCGGACTCACTCGATTCCTGGTTCGGCCGTGCGGACTACGGGCCGTACGGACTACGGGTTGTCAGGGGGTGGGGGACGATCTCGGGATGCTTGTCGATCTCGGGATGCTCGTGATGAGAAGTGGCGCGGTGGTGCTGGTCGAGCCCCCGTGGAAGTCAGCGATCAGCTCGACGGTGGCCAACCTTCAACGTGGCGGTTCCTTGATTCTTGAGCGCCTCGATGAGGACCCCGGCGCCCTGGTATGTCCAGGTCTGGATGCGTGAGGACAACACGTTCCAGCTGGAGTACCGGGGGCCTCGGAGCGGTTTCCGTGATGATCCGTGTGTGGTGATGGTCCACACGCGAGCCCGCGGTGGTACGGCGGGCTCGCGCGGGCAGGACGCGGCAGACAGGTCCGGCTTCTATGCCGTGATGCGCGGGGTCAAGCCGTCCACGATGAGGGAAAGTCCTGCCTCGAACGCTGATTCGGGATCGATTAGTGGCATGTCGGCCGGTAGGTCCGGGCCGTCGCCGGGGCCGGAGTCGGCCTGTTCTTCCAGGACGCTGCCGACCGTGAAGCGGCTGGCCGTCAGCATCGCCATTTGTGCGTCGTGCTCGGGCACGCCGGAGTCGACGAGGAAGGACATCTTCCGGCGGATCCGGTCGAGGTCTGCGGTGGGCGTGGAGCCGGCATGGAGGCGGGCGCCGTCGCGGCGCATCAGCAGGGTGCGCCTGAAGCTGCGGGTGTTCTCCAGGAACCATTCGCGCCAGTCGTCCTCAGGCGTCGGCAGCGGTGCGTTCGCATGGGGCGCCATCGCGGCCTGCGCCATGGCGCCCAGGAGGTCCTTCTTGGTGCGGAAGTACCAGTACAGCGACGGCTGCTCGACGCCCAGTCGCTTCGCCAGTTGCCGTGTGCTGACGGCATCCAGGCCGACCTCGTCGAGCAGGTTGAGCGCCTCGGCGACCACGGTCTCACGGTTCAGCTTCGTCACGTTGACAATCTATCGCTGATAGATGACTCTGAAAAGGGAATCATTCACTGATAGATTTTGAAGTGGTGGACATGACTCAGGATTCGGGAACGCGATCCTTGCGAGTCCTCATCGCCGGCGGCGGAGTCGCGGGGCAGGCGCTGGCCTTCTGGCTGACGCGGGGCGGCCACCGGGTGACCGTCGTCGAACGCTCCCCCGCGCTGCGGGCCGCCGGCGCCCAGGTCGACCTCCGGGGTCAGGGCATCGAGGCCGTCCGCCGCATGGGACTCCTCGACGACGTCCGGGGCAAGCTCGTGGACGAGAAGGGCGTCGCCTTCGTCGACGCCCGCGGCAAGGCCAAAGCGACGATCATGGCCAACACCTCCGGGCAGGGCCGCCAGACACTGACCTCCGAGTACGAGATCATGCGCGGCGACCTGGTACGCATCCTCAACGATGCGACCAAGCACGACGCCGAGTACGTCTTCGGCAAGACCGTGGACGTTTTCGAGCAGGACGACCACAAGGTCGTCGCGCACTTCTCCGACGGGTCGTCCGGCGAGTTCGACCTCCTGGTCGGCGCCGACGGACAGGGATCACGCATCCGCCGGGCGATCCTCCCCGAGGGCTTCGACCCGTACTGGCGGGTCGGCATCCACATGGCGTACTGGTTCGTCCCGCGCACCGATTCCGACAGCAACATCCGGAACACCTATATGGTTCCGGGCGGCCGTCAGATCATGCGCCGCAGCCACAATCCGACCGAGACCCAGGTCTACTTCGTGATGCGAGAAGAATCCGAGGAAGCCTCAGCGATCCACCGGGAACCCGTCGAACGTCAGCAGGAGTTCTGGGCGAGCAGGTTCCGCGACGCCGGATGGCAGACCGAGCGCTTCATCGAGGGCATGAAGACCAGCCCCTTCTTCTACTCCCAGGAGATCGCCCAGGTGCGCATCGACACCTGGTCCAAGGGCCGCGTGGTCCTGGCCGGGGACGCCGCGCACTGTGCGTCCCCCTACAGCGGCATGGGAATCTCCGGCGGCTTGGTCGGCGCCTTCGTCCTGGCCGACGAGATCAATCGGCACCCGGACGATCTGCCGACCGCACTGGCGAACTACGACACGGTGCTGCGGCCCTTCGTCAACCAAATCCAGGCCGAGGTCAATCCGCGACTCCTGCGCCTATGCATGCCGATGACCCAGCACGCTATCGACGCCTTCCAGGCGGTCACCGCACTGGCCTGTTTCCTGCACGTCCCCGACCTCGTCGCGCGCTGGTCGAAGGAGGAGCGCGGCGGCAACTGGCAGCTCCCCCGAGCACGACACAGCTGAGCGCCGCCCAAGAACTTCTCCTTTTCCGATCCCTCGGGGTATCTCTCAGGTGACCGCCCAGGCGGACGAGCGAGCCGTCCCCCCCATGGCGTGGCACCGTCGCAGAGGTCCCTTCACCTGTCAGCCGAGGCCGCCGCCTCCGGCTGGCGGTCACCCTCATATCACCGGTTGGGTGGCCGGAGGCTTGCTTGCCCGCTGTGCGCCGACAGGACCCCGAGCGCTTGCCGGCGTCGATGAGTTCCGGCTGTCGGACTGCGGCAGTGGTGTGTGGGGGAGCCTGGCCTTCGACCCGGCGCACGTCGGGACCGGCTTCCCGTTTCCCGCAGATCTCGCTGATCTGAATCCGCGTGACGCGGACTGCCTTGTGCCTCTCGGGACGGGGCAGATCCTGGTCCGGGAGCACCGCGGCGGCTCGGAGAGGGGGACGTTCTGCACCGCTGACCCTGCCGGAGCGGGCGCGCCCGGCCATGGCAGCGGCCTCCGGATTTTCCGCAGAAAATTCCGAGCTCGGAGATCCGTGGACGGCTCAGCGGTTCGGACTGTCTGCAGCACGTTGTCGCGCCGTCGGACACCCGCCCTCGTAAGCAGCTCTGGCGGACCCGGATTTTCTGCGGAAAATCGGAGCCGGGGAAGCCTGGCTTGTCCGGCTCGCTGGACCGGTTTCCTGCGCCATTGGACCGTGGCCGGCAGTAGGTTGTCACGATGACCGACTCACTGCCGCCCGGTGGCGTTGTGCTCGATGCGGATGAACTGGATGCCAGATGGGCGGACGCATGGCGGCCGGAACAGATCGCGAAGCGCTTGGACGGGGTCAGCGTGACCTGGTGTGTCGCAGCAGGTTGGGCGCTGGACCTGTTCCGCGGGAGGCAATCGAGGCCACACGGCGATCTGGAGATTGCGGTGCCGGCGGCGGGATACCCGGAGATTCGGGACCGCTTCCCCGAGTACGTGTTTGACGCGGCAGGTTCGGGGCGGGTCTGGCCGGCTGCGGGAGCCGAGGCGCTGGCGGCCACGCACCAGACCTGGGTGCGGGATCCGGCAACCGATCAGTTCCTGTTCGACGTCTTCCGCGAGCCGCACGAGGGCGGGACCTGGATCTGCCGACGGGACGAGAGTCTGCGGCTGCCGTACGAAACGATCATCGAGTGGACAGCCGAGGGGATCCCCTACCTGGTGCCGGAGCTGGTGCTGCTGCTCAAGGCGAAGGCGGCGCGGTCCAAGGATCAGGCGGACTTCGACGGCGTCCTGCCGCTGTTGAGCCCGGCACGGCGGGACATCCTCAGCGGGTGGCTGAAGCGTGTGCACCCCGGTCACCCATGGCTGGCGGAACTGGCGGGGTAGTACGTGTCGGACGGTCAGGCGTAGCTGTCCGGATTGATCCGGACGCCAGGGATCGAGCGTCCGCCGTGTCCGGCCGAGTTCGGCCTCCCGGCCGGACACTCTTGATCACGTCGCAGGCTCAGCCGAACTCGGGTCCGGCTACGTCTCAGATCGTCAGCGGACGCTCCACTCGCTGCTCGGAACGCAGTCGCGCGTCGTGCCCGTGGCCCTGCCCGGTCACGTAGCCGAAGAGCCGGTGGGTGAGCTCGGGCCGTACCTGCCGGACCAACCGCAGGGTGTCCAGCCATATCTGCGGACTCTGCAGGGCGTTGACAGCCACACAGGCCAGGGTGCCGGTTCCCGGTAGTAGAGCGTCACAGCTGGCGGCCACCGTCTGCTGGTGGCGCATGCCGAAGCGCAACGGCACCACGCTCACGAACGACGGGTAGTTCCCATGAGCCCATTCGGCATCGTCGGCAACCTCCCACAGGTGGCATCAGCCCCCTTCGTCAGAGTCCGTCTCCGCCGGGCTTCGGATTTTCTGCAGAAAATTCTCCGTGCGGACTGTTGTCACGCCGGGCGGACGCGGACCGGGAGCGAGAGGTACGCCAGGTGATCCGGCTCTCCCGCGACCGCCCCTGCTGAAGAGCCGAGCCGCAGAGTTCGTTGCGTGCGCGGCCCGGTTCGGCCGGTTCATGAGTAGCCGTACTCGACTCCGAGCCCCTTACCCACTCCCCGGCTGGAGCTGGCGTCCTCCGTCGGCGACGTCAGGCGAGCATGCGACGTGCCGTCTTGCGCAGCTGCTCGTCCAGGCGCTGTGCGCTGTCCGCGAGCTGGAGCTCCAGCAGGCGCAGGGCGGTGTCCGGACCTCCGCAGGAGGACGAGGACTTCGGCGTCCTGGAAGGCTCAGTCGGCGAAGCGGTGGATGAGGGTCTGGGTGGGGTGGTGCCGAAGTAGGTGTGTGAGGTCGGGCGGAGGGGTGTGGCGTCCTCGGGGGAGAAGCTTGGCGTAGAGCCCGTTCCGGCCCGGGCCGGAACGGGTGGGCTGCCGTAGGGCGAGGCATTGGTATCGGTGTGGGGGAGCGAGGGTACGGCCGGCGAGCGCGGCCAGTGCCTCGCGGCGGTCGGGTCAGGAGGGTCGGTCACGAGGTGTGGATCGCCGAGTGACCGAGATCGTCTGGGCGCGGTGGCCCGCGAGGGTGGCGGTGGGGACGTGGGGGAGGAGGTCGCCGGCGAGCGCGGGGTCGGGGTGGGTGGTGCTCGGCAGCGACGGGGAGAGGGCGACGAGCAGGATGCCGAGGTCCCAGCGCGACGGCTCGTGTGGCAGGACATCGACGCCTCGGCCGGTTCCAGCAGGGCCAAGGGCGGCGGCAGCGCGGACGGCGGGCACCGGGTCCGTGAGAGTCGATCGGAGACCGCGGTGGACGGAGGCCGAGTCCGGCCGGAGCTGCGAGCAGGCCGCCCGCTCGTGGACGGTGTGTACCGCCGTGTGTGCGCGGAAGGGGACGGCTGCCACGGCGGACGACGACACCGGCGCTTGGTGCAGTGCCTGACAGAAGAACATGAACACGGTCGTGCGGGGGCCTGGTCCCGGTCGTCGGAGTACACGGCGCGTATCCAGCCCGGGAGGTTGCTGCCATCGTCGTGGGCGTGTCCGAGGGGAGGTCAGTCGATCGTGCCCAGCTCTTCCGGTGATCTCACGTCTGCGACTCTTGGCATCGGCTGACACCGCTCGCAGGATGCGCTGGGGGACCCAGCCCGGGCTGGAGGGACGCGATTTCGCTCCCGGAGCCGGGCGTCATTCCTTCTGTTCCGCCCTCCGATTTTCCGCGGAAAATCCTGCGGATCCTGGTGGCTGCATTGCTGTGGGGCTCCGGGCTGCCGGGCAGGGACTCAGGCTGCGTTGAACGATCACTCTGCCCAGGCGGCTCTTGGTGGGCAGGAATTTTCTGCGGAAAACTTCCGTGCCAGGGCCGTGGCCGATCCGGCGCACGGAGGGCGAGATGTCAGTGCTGTCAGGGATGCTGAGGGCCTGTTGTCATCCAGCAAGGGGGCCGCCAGGTGTCGATTCGAATTGCCAGCCGTCGTCGTTCGATGGCCTCACTGACCGCTGCGTTCCCCGGTGCCGAGATCATCGACGTTACCTCCAAGGGACCGGACCCGTGGGTGCGGTTGAGCCCGTTCTATCCTCACGGCGGCATCCCGGTCCCCTATAGCGACGGTGTGACCAGCCAGTCGGTGGAGGGAATCTGGCAAGCCCTCAAGGTCTTCCAGGAGTCCGATGTCGACCCCACGAAGCTCGCGGTCACCACGATGATGGGGCTGAAGCGGACGGTGAGCCGATACGGCCCGGTTCAAGGCCACCGAGCCGGTCTGCACGGCGAGCGGCTGCTGCCCTACGAAACGGCTCGGCGCCGGATCTACCTGCCGGCCTACCGGTGGATCCTCGAGCACTGCGTCGGCGACCTGGTCGAGCTGCTCAGGAGCAAGGAGAACGTCGTACTCCTGGACTACACCACCAACGGGGACGTCAACGATCCCACCAGCCCGCTCTCCCACGCCGCGCTCATCCAGTTGCACATCGAGGGGCACTGGCCCAGTGAAGACGAGACTGAGGCTTCCGGCGGGATCACCGATCGCATGCCGTAAGTGGTCCCGCGTCGGACATGCCGGGTGCGCGGAGGATGCTGAGGGCTCGCAGCCATGGCCAGGACTGACCCACTGATTTTCCGCAGAAAATTCTGAAGGGACTTCGGGTAGCTGAGGTTAGGGGCCGCGATCCGCCCCAGTCGGCCAACGGTCCCGCCTCGCGGAGTCGGGCACGATGGCTGACAGCATTGGGCGAGGGGCGCCGGCGACACTGATTGCCTGGCACTCCCGGCACTCCCAGGTTCGGGGAGCCGACTCCCTGCCCTCGCGAATTTTCTGCGGAAAATCCCGGACGTCGAGCAGAGCCAGTGCCAATTCGTCCGGAGGTCGACAGATCCTGCGCCCCCGACCCGCAGTCGCCTCGGCTTGACGGCCACCGTTGCGTCGGCTGCCAGGGGACAAGTTCGCTCCCCTGACGACTCCGGATTTTCTGCGGAAAATTTCGGAGCGCCGGTCGGCTGAGCTTCTCGGCAACGCCACGTCCGATGCCGAGCAGGCGGCACGGCAGTTCCTGGCCTGGCTCGAACCGGGACGGCGACGGGCGGAGGCCGACGTGAGCGCAGCCTGGGCGGTACCCACGAGGCCGCGCTCTTGGTGCGCGGCAACCTCATCAGCACGTAGTCGGACAGCGGATTTCCGTCTCGAGGCGCTCGCGAACGCCTCCCGGCGCGCTGCCGATGTTGTCGGCAACGGTTGAAATCGGGCCGGTCCCGACGGTTCAGGTGTGGGCCAGTCGCAGTCTCGCTGGATGGCGTGTGTCAGTCGTTGTCGTCGGTGGGGACGTGTGCGAGTTCGCGTCCTCGCATGCGGTAGGACTCGCCCTTGAGGGAGTGGACCTCGGCGTGGTGGACGAGCCGGTCGATCATGGCGGCAGCGACGGTCTCGTCGCCGAAGACCTCTCCCCAGCGCCCGAAGGGCTTGTTCGAGGTGACGATCACGCTCGCTCGTTCGTATCTGTTCGAGATCAGCTGGAAGAACAGGTTCGCCGCCTCCGGCTCGAATGGGATGTAGCCCACTTCATCGACGACGATCAGTGGATAGCGGCCGAGCTTGATCAGTTCGTCCTGGAGTCGGCCTGCCTGGTGGGCGGCGGCCAGGCGGTCGACCCACTGGGAGGCGGTGGCGAACGCGACCCGGTGGCCGGCCTGGCAGGCCCGGATGGCGAGCCCGGTGGCCAGGTGGGTCTTGCCCGTGCCCGGCGGTCCCAGGAAGATCGCGTTCTCCCGGGCGGCTATGAAGTCCAGTGTGCCCAGATGGGCGAGCTGCTGGCGCGTCAGACCGCGCAGGTGGGCGAGGTCGAGTTCCTCGATGGTCTTGATCGCCGGGAAGCGGGCGGCGAGGATGCGGCCCTCGCCGCCGTGGCTGTCTCGGGCGGAGACCTCTCTCTGCAGGCAGGCAACGAGGTATTCGAGGTGGGTCCAGGACTCGGCCTGGGCGCGTTCGGCCAGGCGCTCGGCGGCGTCCAGCAGGGCGGGGGCCTTCATCGCGCGGGCGAGGAAAGCCAGGTCGGCGGCGGTCTGCCTGCCGGTGCGGGCGGACCGGCTCTCGGTGGGTCGCTTGCTTGCGGCGGTGGTGCTGTTCTGGTCGGCAGGGGCAGTGGTCGGGGTCATCAGGGATCCTCCTTTCCGGCTCCGCCCTCGATGAGGGTGAAGACGCGGTCGTAGGTGGCCAGCTCGCGCTGTTCGACCTCGATGCCGAGGCCGGCGGATGCCAGGAGCCGGGCCTGGGCCGCGGTGCGTGCGCGGGCGGCTCGCTGCTGGTGGACCCGATCGCGCAGATGCCGGGCCGCGGCGGCGTGCTCGGGGTCGGTGATCGACTGGTGGCGGGCCCAGCAGCGGGCATGGCGGGCGACCACGTCGTCGCCGCAGGTGACGGTGATCTGCTCGGTGTCCGCCCGGACGGTGACGAGGTGGCCGATCGCACGGGGGTGGACGGAGTAGTCGTTGGTGTCCACGCGGATGTAGTGGTCACGGCCCAGCCGAGTGCGAAGCGGCCACCAGCCCGGCGGGTCGACCCGCGGGATCGTGAGCATGGCCGCCCTGTCCGTCTCCCACCGGTCGACGGGCCGGGCGTCGATCATGCGGTGCCGGCGCCGGTTGGCGATCTGCAGCCAGGCGGTCAGCTGGGCATTGAAGTCGCCGGGCCCGGTGAACGGGCGCCCGGGCAGGAAGCCGGTCTCCAGGTAGCCGTTGGCCCGCTCCACCAACCCCTTCGCCTCCGGATCGCGAGGCCGGCAAAACAGCAGCCGGATGGCGAGCAGTCCCGCGAGGGCGGCGAACTCGCTGGTCGGCCTGCCCCTGCCGACGCCCGCCTCGTTGTCCCAGACCAGTGTCCTCGGAACGGCCTGCCAGCCGGTCAGCAGCCGCCAGTGGCCGTCGATCAGGTCGGCGGTTCGCCGTGAGGGCAGCATCCGGGCGGTGATCATCCTGGAGTATCCGGAGACGATGACCAACACCGGCGGGCGGCCGCTCTGGCCGTAGCCGAGCGGGATGTCCACCGCCGGGAACCACAGATCGCATTGGGCCACCTCACCGGGCTCGTAGACCGTGCGCGAGATCGGGTCCACTGGCAGATAGGCCGGCCGCAGCTCGCGCACCCGTTCCCGCAGGATCGACAGCCCCCGCTCCCAACCGATCCGCTCGGCGATCACCGTGGCCGGCATCGTCGGTGTCTGCTGCAACAGCTCGCGGATCCGGTCCTCGACCCCGTCGACCGCCGAGCCCTTCAACGGACGCTGGTAGACCGGTGGCCGGTCCGAGGCCAGAGCCCGCGCCACCGTGCCCCGGGAGATCCCCAACTGCCGGGCCACAGCCCGCGCCGACAACCCCTCGGCTCGATGCAGCCGACGGATCTCAGCCCAGTCCTCCACCCCAATCACCTCTTCCCTCCTGACCCCCGTACCAGTGAAGTCAGGATGATCAAGAGATCACGAAGTGACCCGCTTTTGATCCGCCGTCCGTGGCCCTCGTTTCAACCGTTGCCGACAGATGTCCTGGATTCGGACAAACAGCCCTAGGCAGCCACCACCTACTGCGCTTGCTCCGCGACCGTCAGGGAGATCGGCATTGCGGCACCGACCAGTCCCATGGGCGGCGCCGGATCGTGAGCGGATCAGCAGGCTCTCGGATTTTCCGCGGAAAATTTCTCGTGTCCAGTGTGGCCGCAGGGCACCGTGCGGAGGATCAGGGCGGACAGCCGGGGCCTCCAGCCGTCCTCGGTTCCAGGGGTGGGCCCGGTGCACTCCTGGCGCGTGACGGCCTCAGATTTTTTCAGACGTCACGGCGCCAGCGATCGGCGGCGAAGCGGGACAGCGCGACCTCCAGGTCGAGCGGCATCACCTCGGTGAAGCCCAGGTCCCACACCCTCACCCAGCCGTCCGAGTCCGTGAGGGATCGCGGCGTCTCCCGTCCGGCCACCGGCTTCATCGCGAGACAGTACGAGACGTTCAGAGTGGGGGAGCCGGTCTCCACGTTCCTGCGGGATCGGACCCTGAGCACCCGTACCTCCGCCACGTCATCCCACCGCAGCCGTAGCCTGCGGCCGTTGTTGAGCTCCACGCACTCGCTGTCGATGCGCAGCCGCGTCGCCACCGCCCGCAGGGCCAGTGCCCCCAGGGCGAGGACGCCGAGCACAGCCAGCAGTAAGGGCCACCACCGCACCAGTAGCAGCCAGGTCTGGCGCAGGTCGGTACGGAAGCCGGGGCCCGTGGACATCGGGGAGACCACCAGGAGGAACACGGAGATCAGCGCCAACAGGTCGAATGTGAAAGCTCGCAGGACCCCGACGCTCCGCATACTGCTCTTGAGCACCACCTCGTGTGGCCCTGCGGAACTGCCGGGCCTCCCGCCGACTGCCTCGCCCGCGAGCCGCTCTCTGAGCCCGGCGTGCCGAAACTGGTAGATCCCGCCGACCCGTCGCAGCACGCCCAGCTGGTGGCCGTCCTCGAGGAAGCCCAGTACGTCCCGTGGCAGATGCCGACGCCCCGCCAGGATGAGGCGCGTGGCGGTCCAGCGGCCCCATCGGCTGAGGGCTATCAGCACCGCGGCCGAGCACGACCAGCCGATGAGGAGAGCACCGCCGATGAGCAGTGGATCGCTGTTGAGCCAGTGGAAGATCGCCAGTGAGGTCCCCGCGATGGTCGGCGCGACCACTGCGGATTCGACCAGAGCGATCCTGCGCTCGTCGCGCAGCAACTGCCTCGGCTTGGCCGCGATCTCGGACTCGGCCGACCGGGTCAGGAGCACACCGGCGAGCAGGGGAAGAGCGAAGAGGCACAGGTTCGCCGTCATGCTGCCGGGCAGGGCCACGCCGACGGCTGCCGTAGCGACGGCCGACACTGCCAGGAGGAGGCGGCCACTGATTCCGGGCGCCGGCCGTCGTGGGCGATCGTCGAAGCCACTGAACAGGTGCCGCGTGACGATCCTTCCGAACGCCGTGGCGATGATGGCGACCGCGGCGACGGCCCCGAGCACCTGGCCCATGCCCGGGATCCCGAGCCCAGGCCGCGGGGGAGAAGCCCCCAGGAGGGCGGCCAGGCCCGCGATCGCATAGCTCGCAGACGTGCCGCAGACGGCTACGGCGATGATGACGACGGCGCCCCAGACGCCAGGCTCGGTCAGCGGGCTCCGCATCTGCCACCAGGCGATGTCCTGCGTGCGTCGGCGGTGGAGTTCGCCGGCCAGGTAGCGGAAGTACGCGGGCGCGCTGCCGGACCTCCAGCGGCGCACCGGTCCGGGGAGGTAGGACGGCCGTGGTCCCTGCGCGCAGACGGCCGGAATCAGCCCGTCCAGGAGATGGCCCTCGATGTCGGTCTGCGTGGGCAGCCGTGTCGCGTCGAGCAGCTCACGAGGATCGGCGTCCTTCGGCGCGTACACCGTCCCCGCGAGCCAGAGCATCAGGGGCGAGGAGAGGGTGGTGGCGACCGGCCCTTCGGGGTCGCTCTCCATCGCATCGAAGAGCGACTGCCAGGATCCGATGCGGTCCCGATGGCACATCTGGGCGAGGTAGGCCCTACCGGCCTCGGGCGGGACCGGGCAGGCGCGCAGCACCGGAACACCTCGCAGGAAAGGCGCCGCGTCGACGGCCTCCTGGTAGGCCTCTGGTCTGGATGCCAGGACCAGAGGATCTCTCGTCCCGAACGCTTGTTTCAGCGCCTTCACGGCCTCCTTGCGAGCCAGCGGGGGTAGTTCGTCGAAGCCGTCCAGCACCGGAACGATCCGTCGGTTCTGCACCAGCGACTTCACCACGTACTGGTCGAAGCCTCGGACGAGTCCTCCGTAGTCCTCGTTCATCCGCCTGATGACCCAGTCCTGGAGACTGACTTCGGGCTCCCAACCTGACAACGACAGGACGACCGGAACGGCCTCCCCGGAACCCGGCTCCCTGCCCTCCAGCAGCTCGACGACGAGAAGGACAGCCAAGGAGGACTTACCTGCCCCGGCCGGCCCGGTGATCACCAACTGGTGTAGTGAGAGCGTCTTGACCCGGTCGACCAGACCCTCGAGCCCGACCCGCTCAGAGTGCTCCTCGCCGGGCCCGCTCTGGTGTCCCTGGTCCAGCTTCCACGGAATCACCATCGGAACCCGTTCTCGCAGACCGCGGACGTTGGCCTCGTCACGCCACTGGTCCAGGACCTCGCGGGCCAGCCCGTCCAGCGCATCGTTCTCGGCGTTGACAGCGGAGGCAGACCGTCCGCCAGCGGGGGCGGAGCCCACATAGATGTCGCGGACGCTTCCCGCCTGGATCACGTTCCGAGGCGAACCCTCGCTGTGGTTGTGCACCTCTTCAGTCATCCCGACATGCTGCCAGGCCGGCGTCTGCGGGCGACGGGCTTCTGGCGGACCGGGACGGCGGCTCTTTGATGGCTCGTCCGGACGGATAGACGCTCATAGCTGCGGGCGGTCGTGGATTTCGCGTTGAGCGGTGTCTGCATTCAATGCCGAGAACATAAAAGACGTAGTAAACGGTCAGTAGACATCGCGGGTCAGAAATGACCTGCTCACGCCAGCCTGGCCTGGTGGACCGTCAGCCGGGCTGGCGTGCTGGCACTCCGCAGGATCGGAAGGACGGCAACTTCGTCAGAGTCGGGCCGGGCCGCTCGCATGATCCGACGGTCGCTCTTCGTCGGAGCCTGGGTGGGGGAGGAGTTCGGCGATGATCTCGGTGCCGAGTGCGTAGGCCGGCACGCCGGCGGTGATGAGTGCGGTCTCGGCGACGCCGATGAGATCGGCGATGCAGGCTCCGGCGTGGAGTGCGCCCTGGGCGTGGATCCGAGCGGGGTGTGGGCGGCCGAGGGCCAGGAGCTGCCCGAAGTGGACGAGTTGCTGGACGCGTGCTCCCAGCGGGCTGTCGGTCAGCACGATGTGGCGCAGTGCCGCGATCGCCTCTTCGGTCGGCAGCCGGCCGAACTCCTGGGCCAGGCGCAGCCGGTCCTGGACCCCGCCGGGAACGGTGCCGAGGGTGGAGCGGTAGCGGTCGCGTACGGCTTCCGTGCGGGAGGCGAGGGTGTCGTCCGTCATGACGCGACCCGCGCGATCGCGGCGCGCACGGCCTCCTGGGCGCCCGGGGGGAAGTCGACGGCCCCGCCGATCGCCGCGGCGGCGATCTCGGCTTGGGCGCTCTCCTCGATCGCCACCACGAGGTGGGCGGTGGCCGCCGAGTCCGGGCCGAACACCAGGAGGCCGTGGTTGGCCAGCAGGACGGCGGCCGTCGTCGGGCGCTGCTGCAGCACGTCGGCGATGCCGCGCACGGAGACGTCCGATCCGCGCGGTCCCCAGGGAACCACGGGGACGTCCTCGGCCTGTCCGAAGCGCAGCATCGGCTCCGTACGGCAGGGCAGCGGCCGGTGGGCCACGGCGAACGCGGTCGCGGAGGGCGAGTGCGTGTGGATGATCGCGCCCACGTGGGGGCGGGCCCGGTACACGGCGCTGTGCATGGCGATGATCTCGGCGCTGACGGACTGCAGCTCGCCTTCGAGGACCTGCCCGTCGAAGCCGACGGTCGCCAGCTGTTCGGGCCTCAGGCCGCGGACGAATCCCGGTGTCAGCAGGAGGCGCTCGCCGTCGAGCCTGGCGCTCAGGTTGGCGTGCCCGGAGTGGGACATCACCCCGGCCGCGAAGAGCTTCTCCGCGGCTTCCACCAGCTGGTCGGCCCGTTCGTTCCGTACATTCCTGTCGCTCATGGCGGTGTCTCCAAGTGTGTTGCCAGCGGCTCTTGTTCGCCGCTGTCCTCGTGCCGGCCACTCTTCTCCTTGAACTAAGGTTCAAGTCAAGTGCCCGATCGACGAGGAGCAGGAGGAGCAGAACATGCGCATGACGATCGGCCGACTCGCCGAGATCACCAAAGTGCCCGCTTCGGCCATCCGGTACTGGGAGCGCCACGGCCTGCTGCCCACGCCCGAGCGCGAAAGCGGGCAGCGGCGCTACCCGCCCGAGGCCGCCGAACGGATCACGGTCCTGCGCACGTGCCAGCAGGCCGGGCTGAGCCTGGCCGAGATCGGCGAGTTCCAGCAGGAGCAGCCACGCCGAGAGGCCATGATCCGCGCCAAGATCACCGAGATCCAGCAGCGCATGGTCGATCTCGACCACGCCCATCAGCTCCTGACCCACGCCCTCAGGTGCAGCGAAGAGGACATCGTCAGATGCCCGAAGTTCCGAGAGCAGATGGCGGCGTGGCAGACGCCGGATCCGGCGCCGTGAACCGCGTGGGGTGCCGACCCCGCCGGTGATCCGCTCATCGGCGGCTCATCGGCGGCTCATCAGCGGATCACCGGCGGTTCGGTCCGCGTGCAGACCCTCTGGCTTCCCACCCGTACCCGGGCGCTACCGTGCCACCATGTGCATCTCGACCAGTGAGGCCGCGTTCTCCGGCACGATCGTCTATTGCGGTCGGCAGCACCACCCGCTGCACGGTCTCGTTCATGTCCTGGGCTACCAGAACACTGCCGTCAACCTCGCTGATGGCCCGAACGCGATGCTGCTGCACGTGCCGACCAGCCGGCTCACCCCCGGGCACTTCCTCTCCGTCGGACGCAGCGGTGATGTTCTTGAGCGCATGGTGGCCGCCGTTCGACCCATCGCGGTGGCGGTCGACGAGATCACGTGGATGAGCTGGAAGCCAGAGACCGTCAAGATCTTCGAGCACGACGTCTACACAGTGCTCCTGGCCGCTGACCCCACCGCGATCCCTGCCGCACTGCAGCTGGTGCCGTCACACCGGCGGCCGGACCTCAACCCGGACCTCATGCGTTTCTACGCCGACCACTTCCCCGACCACACCATCGCCGTCTGCTGCTTCGACAACGCTGACGCACAGCGCGCCAAGCCCCTGCTGCTGTGGTATGAGCCGCTCGACCCCGACCGGCTGACCGTGCCCGCGCTGGACTGCCACACAGGAGCAGCCCCGGACCTCGACGCCGCCGTCGCCGTGGATCATTGGGTCCTGTTCTCCACCGACCAGGCTCCCTCCGAGTGGGGCGAACCTGTTGACTACCCCGGGGACATGCGCCACAGCCTGCGTTCCTTCCTGCCCACCGCTGTTGTGGGCCAGCACTACGGCGGAGGAGATGCCCTGCTCAACGGAGACTTCACCATCAGCCACAGCGACCTTCTCGCCGGCGACCTCGACCGCATCGAGCGCTGCCAGCCGACTCGCCGCTGACCCGGCGCAGCAGCGCTCCGAGTAGTTCCGCACCGGTATCCCTGCCCGATGCCCAGGAGCGCGACTGGAGGACGTGGACGCCCACCCCCTCACATGGCTGTTCGGCCGAGACGACCCGCGTACACCTCCTCGACGGCGGCTGGTTCGGGACTACGGGCGCCGCCCGAAGTCTCCCGGCAGTGCCTGCCGGATGCTCCACCGGTGCGGATGTTCCGGTCCGGCGGGGCAGGTGAAGACGTTCAGCAGCCCGTACCGGCCGAAGACCAGCCGGACGGGGCGGGGGGTGGGTGGGTGGCAGGCGGGCTGAAGCAGTGCCAGGCTGCGGGAGGCCGTGGCAGGCCGTGGGAAGGCAGCGTGTAACGGTTCGGGGCGCCGGAGCCAAGTAGAGACGTAAGGCAGTGCTCGTCGTCCCAAGGAGTCATCCGTGTCAGCGGAGCATCCGATAGCACCACCCTCGCGTGACCCGGCGGCGTTCGCCGTGTTCTACCAGCAGCAGTTCGACACCGTGCTCGGCTTCGTCACCCGGCGCACCGACAGCGTGCACCTGGCAGCCGATCTGACGGCCGACATCTTCCTGACGGCGCTGGAGCAGGCCGACAGTTACGACGCCCGCCGCGGCGCGCCCGTCGCCTGGCTGTACGGCATCTCCCGCAACGTGATCGCCGCGCACTTCCGCGGGAGTGTCCGCGAGCTCAACGCGGTGGCCAGGATCGCCGGCCGGCGGATGCTGGACGAGCAGGACGTGTCCGCGATCGAGGGACGCATCGACGCGGCTCGCGAGGCCCGCAGGCTGGCTGCCCAGCACGCCGCCCTGTCCGAGCCGCTGCGCGCGGTGCTGGACCTGGTGGCCGTCGACGGGCTGGCCGTCCGTGAGGCCGCCAAGGCGCTGGGCATCAGCGCGGCCACCGCCCGGGTGCGGCTGCACCGAGCCCGCAAGGCTCTGCAGAAGGCCGCCCCGCAGGCCACCAGTACCGCCGGCATCAGCGGCGCTACCGGCACGTCCAGCGCTACCGGCACGTCCGGCGCTACCGGCACGTCCAGCGCTACCGGCACGTCCAGGACCACCAGCACGTCCAGCACCACCAGTACGTCCGTGAACGCACTCCTGGAGGCCGCCTCGTGACCACGCCCCTGCACTTCCGGCAGCAGCTCGGCGCCGAACTCGCCACCCGTGCCGCGGAGCTGCCCGCCACCGGCGCCACGGCTCGGATCCGGCCGCGCCACACCCGCAGGCTGGTGGCGACCGGCCTCGGGCTGGCCGCCGCGGTCACCGCGGTCGTCCTGGTGCCGCACAGCGGCTCCACCGGCGGGACCGCCGCGCCACAGGCCGGCCCCGCCACCTCCCGGACGGACGGCGGCGGCTCGACCGCGGTGCAGCTCACCACCGCCTCCTACTCGGTGACCCCCAACAAGGACGGCACCGTCTCCTTCCAGCTGATCGGCGCCGACTGGTCCGGGCTCCAGGGCGCCCTGCGCTCGGTGGGCGTGCCCGCGCTGGTCATGACGCCCTCGGACTCCTGCCACACCCCGGTGGCCACCGACGGCAGCCGACTGGAGTCGGTGATGTCGCTGGATCCCGCCAACGGGCGCATCGCGGTCCTGCACCCCGCCGCCATCCCGCCCGGTGAGAGCCTGCTGCTGCTCGACAAGGACCCGAAGGGCGCGGTCCACCCGAGCACCGTCGGGAACCTGGAGATCTCGCTGACCAGGCAGACTCCCGCTTGCTTCCCGCTCTCCCAGACGAACGAGGTCGGCGTGGGCTGATCCGTCCGTAGGCCCGCCCTGCGGCCGTGACGGGCGGTGGCACGGCCTTCCGGCAGTCTCGGCGGGCGCCCCGACGATCGTCGGGGCGCCCGCGCAGGTCAGCGGCGGCGCAGCGACGGGTCGAGCAGCGCGGGCGGGGTGTCGGACTTCTCGTGTGCGGCGAGGTCGACACCGGGTGCCACGATGGCGTCGATTGCGTCCAGCACGTCGGCGGAGAGCACGGTGTCGGCGGCGGCGAGCTGCGCGCGCAGGTGCTCCCGTGTGCGGGGACCGATGAGCGCGCCGGTGACGGCGGGGTGCGCGGTCACGAAGCCGAGCGCGAGCTGGATCATCGTCAGACCGGCGTCGTCGGCGATCTTGGCCAGCTGCTCGACCGCGTCGAGCCTGGCCCGGTTGGACGGGATGGTGGTGTCGAAGCGCTGCGGCATGAGCGTGGAGCGGTTGGTGGTGACCTCCCGGCCCTCGCGGATCGCGCCGGACAGCCAGCCCGAGGCCAGCGGGCTCCACGCCAGCACGCCGAGGCCGTACTCCTCGGCCACGGGCAGTACGTGGGTCTCGATCCCGCGCTGCAGGATCGAGTAGCTGGGCTGTTCGGTGACGTAACGGCTCAGGTGGTGTTCGCGGGCGGCCCACTGGGCCTGCACGATGCGGTAGGCGGGGAAGGTCGAGGAGCCGAAGTAGCGGATCTTCCCGGCGCGTTGGAGGTCGGTCAGGGCGGACAGGGTCTCCTCGTCGCCGGTGCTCGGGTCCCATCGGTGGATCTGGTAGAGATCGACGTGGTCGACGCCGAGGCGGCGCAGGCTGTTGTCCAGCGCGGTGACCAGCCAGCGGCGCGAGCCGCCCCGGTGGTTGCGCTCCTCGCTGACGGGCAGGCCGGCTTTCGTGGCCAGCACGATGTCGTCGCGGCGGCCGGCGATGGCCCTGCCGACCATCTCCTCCGACTCGCCGCCGCCGTACACGTCGGCGGTGTCGATGAGGTTGATCCCGGCATCGAGGGCGGCGTCGACGATGGCGGTGGCCTCGTCCTGGGTGGTGTGCCCGATCCTGCCGAAGTTCATCGCGCCGAGCGCGAGGGAGCTGACCTGCACACCGGTGCGGCCCAAGGTGCGGTACTGCATGGCTGTGTTCCTCCATGACGGATTGGACGGGTTGGACGGGTCGCACGGATTGGATGGATTGGGCGGGTCGAACGGATCCCACGGATTGGACGGGTCGGGCGGCGATGCGTGGCGCCGGCGGGCTACTTGGACTCGACCCGTCCGAGCGGGTCGGGTCCGGCTGCGAGCAGCTCACGCGCCGTGCGCCAGGCGGGATCCCCGGGGTAGAGCGTGCTGCGGAGGTAGGCCCAGGTGAGCCGCCGGACCGCGGCTACCCGCTCGGGGTTCTCGTCGGTGGTCTCGGCGACGTCGTATCCGGAGATCCCGCCGAGGCCGTGCTCCGCGCCGAACAGCGTGAGCAGGGATTTGGGGCCGGGGGAGAGGACGTACGGGTCGGTGTGCCAGGCCGGGCCGCGAACCGTGAGGTGGGCGGAGAGGTCGCGGTCGCCGGCGACGACGAGTGCGGGGGTCGTCATCCGGGAGAAGTCGGTGGTCAGGAAGAACGGGTAGTTCTCGGCGGTGGACCGGGTGAGGGCGTCGCCACCTCTGCCCGGTGCGGCGAGCAGCACGCCCGCCGTGATCCGGGGCTCGGCCAGGTCCACCTCGGTGCCGTGGTCGGGGTCGGTGAGCCGGGCGCCCAGCAGCAGGCTCGCGGTGTGCCCGCCCATCGAGTGCCCGGCCACGGCTACCTTGCTCGGGTCCAGGCGTCCGAGGAGCTGCGGGACGGCGGTCTCGATCGCGTCGAGGCGGTCGAGGATGCGCGTCATGTCCTCGGCCCGCGACCGCCAGTACAGCGGTGCGCCGGGGGTGTCGGGGTCCAGGCGCAGCGTCCTCGAGCTGAGATGGGTGGGCTGGATGACGACGAAGCCGTGCGCCGCCCAGTAGTCGGCGAGTGGGGCGTAGCCGTTCAGTGAGGAGAGGTTGTTCGAGGGCCCCTGGCCGTGCGAGAGGAGGATGACCGGCAGGTCGCCTCCGGTCATGGGGGCGGTGACTCGCAGGTGCAGGTCCACGGCGCGGCCGGGAGCCGGCAGGACCACCGGGTGGACGGAGAGGACGGGGGAGGGCTCGCTGACGGTGTCGGCGGCGTGAGTCGGTGCAGGTGTCTGTGCAGTCGTCGCTGCACGCATCGGTGCGGTCATGAGGTGCCTTTCCCTTCCCGCGGCTCTGCTGCCGGTCTCGCTCGGCTGGCGGCTGGCGGCTGGCGGCGGGTGCGGCGGACGGGAGGGTCCCGCTCCGGCTAAGCTCAAAGCGGAACCTTGTTCCAGTTACGATACGGAACAATGTTCCGCTTAGTCAACCATCGTCCGGACGGAGAACGTGGTGTCCACCGCAGACCGGTCCGCGCAGGCGCCGACCCGAAGCAAGCGGGCCGACGCGCTGCGCAACCAGCAGGCGCTCCTCACTGCCGCCGCCGAGGTGTTCGCCACCTCCGGCATCGACGCGCCGATCCGCGCGATCGCGGCCAGGGCCGGCGTCGGTGTCGGGACCATCTACCGTCACTTCCCGGCCCGGGCCGACCTCGTCGTCGCCGTCTACCGCCACCAGGTCGAGGCCTGTGCCGAGGCCGGCCCGACCCTGCTGGCCGACACCGACTCCCCCCTCACGGCGCTGCGCCGGTGGGTCGACCTCTTCGTCGACTTCCTGGTCACCAAGCACGGGCTCGCCAACACCCTGGAATCGGACAGCGGCTTCGACGCGCTGCACTCCTACTTCCTCGACCGCCTGGTGCCCGTCTGCGCGCAGCTGCTCGATGCCGCGGTCGACGCCGGCGAGATCACACCCGGCACGCACGCCTACGAACTGATGCGCGGCATCGGCAACCTCTGCATCGGACGCGACAGCGACCCCCGCTACGACCCCCGCCGACTGATCGAACTGCTCCTCCAGGGACTGCAGCGACCACCGTCACCCTGACGCCGACGGCCCTGGACGGCCTGGACGCCCTCGACGCCCTGGACGGCTCTCGACGGCTCTCGACGGACCCTTCGGCGTATGCGAGGGGCCTAGCGGAGGGGAGCCGCCGTTTGGGATAGTGTTTGAAGCTAGCTGTAGACGCGTGGAGGTCTGGGTGTGTTCGTGACGACCGGGCAGGCCGGGTCGGCGCTCGGGTGCTCGATCCCGACGGTGAAGAAGCTGATGGCCACCGGCGTGGTGCCCGGGGTGCGCGAGACGGGTCGGCAGGTGTTCCCGTTGACCGCACTGCAGGCGTTGCAGGCCCGGCCGGTCGCCGACCTGAGCGTGCTCGGTGCGGCGGAGGTGGCGGTGCTGCGCTCGGACGCCCTCCGGCGAGTGGACGGGCCTGGCCGGGAGTGGGTCGGCTTCGGGACGGTGCTCGACGAGGAGCAGTTGCTGGCCTCGCTGTCCGGCTGGTGGCGGTGCGATCCGGCCCGGGTCGCGGCCGGCGGGGTGCTGCCGGTGACGGTGACCGGGTTCGTCGTGGCGGTGCTGACCGGCCTGACGGAGTGGGAGTCCGACGGCGCCGCCGGCACCGCAGCCCGCTTCCGGTTCCCGAAGGCCCGGCTGGCCGGCCGTCTGACCGACCTCACCGCACCGGCCAACGCCGCCACTCCCGCCGACCCGCAGGACGCCCGCCTGGCCGACCTGCTGCTCGGCACCCGCCTGCCGTCGGTGTCCGGCGGCCCGATTGCCTACGTCCCTACGGTCGGCGCGGCCGCTGCGGCGGCCGCGGCCGTCGACGTGGCCGCTGCGGCCGTCGACGTGGAAGGGGAGTGACCCGCTGATGGACCGTAGGACGTACACCGCCGAGCTCGCCGGTCTGCGGGAGCTGCGCGCCGAGATCGCCGCCGCGGAGAAGATCGTCGCGGCCGCGCGCAAGGAGCTGGACAAGCTCACCGTCCAACGCGCGCGCCGGGTGACCGGGCTCGCGGGGTTCGAGGGCGCGAGGGCCGACGCCATCGCCAAGGCCGCCGGCCTGACGCTCGGCGACGTGGTGCGGCTCGCTCCGGTGCTGGACCCGACCCCGTCCGCCGTTCGCGCCGCCACGGCGGAGGAGCGGGTCGCCGCCGCGCCCGCGCCCGTGCCCGTTCAGGCGCCCGTACAGGCGTCGGCGCCTGTGGCAGAGGCAGAGGCAGAGGCAGAGGCAGAGGCAGAGGCAGAGTCAGAGGCGGCGCCGCAACCGGAGCCCGTAGTGGCGGTCGCGGTTGCCCCGGCGCTGACCCGCTCCGCCGCTGCCGTCACCGAGCCGGCCACCGCGGAGAACCTCGCCACAGAGAACCTTGCCCCCGAGAACCTCGTCGCCGCTTCGTCAGCCGAACCGGTGGCCTCGGTCGCTCCAGTCGCTCCGGTCGCTGCTGCGGAGCACCCGGCGGTCGCCGCCATCCCGCGCCCGGCGGCCGTCGCCGGGCCGCGTGACCTGCCCACCATCCCCGAGGGGCCGGCGGGCGCCCGCTTCGAGGCCGTGACCACCGGCCTGGTCTCCAAGCGACCCAACTTCACCCAGCAGGCCCGCGCCACGGTGTTCCTGGACGCCGCGACCGGTGATCTCGCGGTGCGCGACCGCGTCGTGCGCCTCGCGCTCGGTGCCCGGACGCCCGGCGAGATCCTGGACGCCGTCCTCTCCGCCGCCCCGGGCACCGAACGCGTCTACATCACCGCCGGCGCCCCCTGGCACGACGGCGCCGAGCGTTACAGCACGCTCAAGGACGCCGTCGCCGCCTGGCTGAACACCCCCTGCGAGCGGTGGACCACCGCCGTCGGCGCGGGCCGCGACAAGCTCGCCGGGCACTTCGTCCACCAGCGCCAGCCCGTCGGCCGCTACGCCCCCGCCGCCGCCCCCGACGGCGAGAGCACCGAGATCCGCTCGGTGGGGGAGTGGTTCGACCCGGACGGCGCCGACGTGGTGACGGTGCGCGAGGCGTTCAAGCTGCTGTGGCAGGCGCTGCGCCGGCACTGGGACGACGTCGTCCTGATGGGCTCGCCGTCGCAGACCGGACGGGACCTGTGGTCGCGCACCGTCCCGGTCAAGGGCCGGTTCGCCGGCGGCTACCCGGTGCTGTCCGAGGAACTGCGCGGCCTGCTGCACGCGACCGGCGGCCAGGGCCGCACCGAGCTGGTCCTGCCCCCGCGCGTCCCGGCCGAGCTGCCCGCCCTGGTGGAGTACGACCGCACCTTCGCCTACGCCAAGCACCTGTGGAAGTCCCCGGTCGGCACCCCGCAGCGGATCACCGCGCGGGCCTTCGCCGCCATGACGGAAGCCGAGCAGACCAAGGCCCTGATGTCCTGCTCCCACTGGAACGTCCGCGTCACCGTTCCCGCCGGGTGGGAGCACGTCGGCCTGCTCCCGGCACCCGTCACCGGCGACCGCGCCTGGGTCTACCCGTCCGAGCCGGGCGCCACGTTCACGACCTGGGCGGGCGGCGCCGAGATCCACCTCGCCCTCGCCAACCACCTCGCGCCGTGGCGGATCGAGGTCCTCGGCGGCCTGGTGTGGGAGGACGGCAAGCCGCTCGACGAATGGGGCAAGCGCCTCAAGGCCGCCTGGGCGGACCTGACCAACCTCTCGAAGGCGCACACCGACGCCCGGCAGCGCACCGCCGCCTACCTGGCCTCGCGCGCCGTACGCGCCGTCCTGCTGTTCGGCCTCGGCGGCTTCGCGCAGCGCCCCCGCCTGGTCTCCGGCACCACACCGGTCGGCGAGACCCTGCCGGCCGGCGTGGAGATCCTCGGCCAGGACGACGCCGTGGTGACCTGGCAGCGCCAGGCCGGGTTCTCCCGCGACCCCTACGCCCACCCCGAATGGGCCGCCTATGTGTGGTCCGGAGCGCGGGCCGCCCTGCTGGACATGAAGTACCGCCAGGGCAAGGACGTCGTCGGCAGCGCCGGCGCCCTGCACGCCCGGCCCGGCACCGTCGTCTACTTCGGCACCGACGGCATCGCCCTGACCGAACGCCAACCCTGGCCCTACCGGGGCGAACCCGGCGACTACCTCCTCAAGGGCCACCTCACCGGGCCCGTCCCGCACCCCACCAGCCAGGAGCAGTACCTCGCCCTGCGCGCCCGCGGCCGCGCCGAACTCGCCTCCGAAGTCGCCGTTGAAAACGCCGCTGCCGGTGCCGCCGCGGGCGCGGACGGAAGTGAGCCGCAGTGAGCCCCGCCGACCCGAACAACCCCAACGAGGCCGCCCGCCTCACCCAGCAGCTGATCGACCAGGGCTACACCAAACGCCAGGTCGCCGCCATGCTCGGCCGCGACGCCTCGCTGGTCTCCCAGTTCTTCACCAAGGGCAAGGGCGCGGCCTTCGTCAACGCGCTGCGCCAGGTCCTCCGCGCGGTGCGCGGCGGCGAACGCGACACCGAGACCCTGACCGCGATCGCCCAGGAGAACGTGGAGCGCCGTCGCACCAAGACCGGACAGAAAGCCCGGGTCCGGGGCAAGGACGTCGTCGGCGAGGCAGGCGGATCGATGGCCGGACGCGCCGGACGCCAGGCCATCCGCTCCGGCGCCTCCCACCTCGCCCCCGTCGTCCACGAGACCGGCCGGGCCGGCGGCCGCCTCGCCTTCACCGTCCGCATGCGCGCCGACCAGTACGTCTACTCCGCCGGTTCGGAGCGGGACTCCGGAGGCCTACGCCGCGGCTTCGTCCCCCGCTCCGACGGCACCGAGGAACGCACCTACGGCTCCGCCTCCACCGGCGGCTTCGACGCCGCGGAATGGTCCCGCCGCGTCGCCGCCCACCACGGCGACGTCACCGAGGCCATGCGGACCTGGCTCGTCGAAACCGGCCGCGCCGTCGAGGACGCCGACATCCAGTACCTCGAAGTCCGCGCCTGGATCCCCGCATGACGGACCGACACCCCGACCGCCCGGCCTGGTTCACCGGCTCCGACGACTCCCTCGCGCTGCTGCGCCGCGCCGCCGGGGCTGTCGGCGTCCCCCTCGACCCGGACACCCCGCCCGGCGAGGAGGACGCCCAGCAGCTGACCGACGAACTCGGCGACATCCTCCTGACCGAGCACTGCTTCGACGCCGACCGCGACTGGGAGATCACACCGTTCGGCGACCTCGTCGAAACCCTCATCGACACCCTCAACCGCTACGCCTACCCGGACTGAACCACCCACCGGTCCGCACCCACGATCGGTCCGCAGCCATGATCGGCAGTACCGGCAGTACCGGCAGTACCGGCAGTACCGGCAGAACAGGAGACACCGCGCCGTGGACACCACGACGACCACCGCCACCGCCACCACCACCGAGACTACGGTCCCGGCGCAGGCGCCCGGTGTCGCGGCGGTGAACCCGTTGCCGTTGCACTGGTTCCAGAAGGATGCCGTCGCCGCCGCCGTGAAGGCCGTGAAGACGGGCGGCCGGGCGACGGTGGTGGCGGCGACCGGCTCCGGCAAGACGCTGATCGCCGCCGGGTGCGCGCGCCGACTGGCGCCCCGGGGACGGGTGTTGGTGCTGGTGCCGACGATCGAGCTGCTGGAGCAGACGGCCGAGGCGTGGTCGCTGCGGGGCGGTCGCAGGGGCCTGGCGGTGGCGGCCTGCTCGCGGGAGGAGGCGCTGGAGAGCGCGGAGGCCGGCGGCCGGGTCAGGGCGGAGGTGTCGACGCAGGCCGCGCGGATCGCGGACCTGGTCGCCTCGGTGCTGCCGGGGGAGGCGGTCACCGTGTACGCGACCTACGCCTCGCTGGAGCGCATCGTCCAGGCCCACCAGCAGTTCGGCCTCCCGGCCTGGGACCTGGTCGTGGTCGACGAGGCCCACCGTACGGCCGGCTCCGAGGGCAAGGCGTGGGCGGCCGTCCACGACGACGACCAGGTCCCCGCCGTGCGGCGGCTTTACTGCACCGCGACCCCCAGGATCGCGGACGACCGGACGGCGACGGCGGGCCTGGACGACCTCACCGGCGACACCGACACCGACACCAACGCAGACGCCGACGCCGACGCCCAGGCCCAGGCCCTGCCCGCGCTGTGCTCGATGGACGACGAGCGGATCTACGGCCCCACCGTCTACACCTGGACCCTCGGCCAGGGCATCGAGCACGGCTACCTCGCCGACTACCGCGTCCTGGTGCCCGTCGTCACCGACGAGGACCTGCGGGACCTCCTCAACCTCCCCGCCATCGCCGACCTGCGCTCCCAGCGCTCCAACGAGGAACTGCTGCGCCTGGCCCTGCAGATCGCCGTGCTGCGCGCGGTCGCCGACCTCCAGCTACGGCGCGTGATCACCTTCCACTCGCGGGTGGCGGCGGCGCGGGAGTTCGCCGCCGGCCTGCCGGAGGCGGCCGGGTTGCTCACGGACGAGGACCGTCCGGAGCGGATCTGGGCGAAGGCGGTGGCAGGCACCGACCGGCTGCGCGAACGCCGGGCCGCGTTCGCCGAGTTCAGGGCCCACACCGGCGAGCGGCCCGGCGAGGAGGGCGAGGAGTGCGGCATCCTCGCGAACTCCCGACTGCTGTCCGAGGGCATTGACATTGCCGCGGTCGACGCGGTCTGTTTCGCCGACCCCAAGTCGTCGGTGATCGACATCGTGCAGGCGGTGGGCCGGGCGCTGCGCCAGTCCTACCGGCAGGGCAAGGTCAGCTGGGTCGTCATCCCGGTCTACCTGCCGACCCCGGAGGTCGGTGACGACACCGCCGACGCCGACCCCGCCGAGGTCCGCGAGGCCGGGGAGGCAGTGAAGGCCGAGGCCGACAGCGAGATCGAAGCCTCGTCGTTCCGGACGATCTGGCGCGTCCTGCGCGCCCTGGCGGCGCACGACGCCCGGGTGGTAGGCCGCATCACCGAGCTGCGCGCCCACCGCGCCCAGCCCCAGCACGCCACCACGGCGGAGGCCACCACGACGGAGACCCCGGAGAACGCGGCCACCCGGGCCGGCGAGGGGGAGCAGCGCCCCACCGCGCCGCAGTCACCGATCGACTGGTTGCGGATCGACGCCCGACACCACGCCGGCGCGATCCTGCAAGCCGTGAAGCTACGGGTGTTCAACCCGCGGGCCACCGAGTGGCAGCGCATGCACGCGGTCGCGGCCGTGTTCCACCTGGAGCACGGCCACCTCGACCCCACCGACCGGACGACGCACGCCGAGCTGGTCTCCTGGCTCGCCCGTCAGCGCCACCTGAACGGCCAGGGCCTGCTCGACCCCGCCCGCGTCTCCGAACTGGAGGCGCTCGGCATGATCTGGTCGAAGAACGCCAACGCGTGGGAGCGCGGCCACGCCTACGCGAGGGCCTATCAGCGGCAGCACGGCCATCTGGCGATCCCGGCGACCGCGAAGCTGGACGACTACGCGGTGGGCGCGTGGATGCGCCGCCAGCGCAGGGCGGAGAACCTGACCGAGGAGCAGGCCGCCAAGCTCGACGCGCTGGACGAGCTGTGGCGCCTGGAACCGGACTGGAACCGCTCCTACCGCCGCCTGCTCGCCTACCTCACCGCCGGCGGCACCCTCACCGGCCCCGTCAACCGCACCGGCGGCGAGGCCGACCCGGCGTTCCGGCCCGGCACGTGGCTGCGCAAGCAGGACAAGGCCCGCACCGAGGGCAAACTGACCGATCAGCAGACCGCCCTGCTGGACGCCCTTCAACCGCGCCGCGCCGCCGGCCCGGTGTTCCGGGTCGGCGGCGCGGCGCGCCGGGGACGGCCGGCGGGTCAGCCGCGGGAGAGGACGACCGCCGAGTAGTACGAGCCGGCGATCCGGTGGCACGCCTCGCGCTCGGCGGTGGTGTGAACGCGCGGCCGGCTCGGGGTCTCGCAGGCCTCGGTCAGGTCCTGGAGGAAGACGCCGTCGACACGGGCCTTGGGGGAGGGGCCGGTCAGGCTGTTGCGGAAGCCATCTTCTCCGTACAGGTCCTTGGAGTTGTGGTACCCGAAGTCGTGGCGGATGCAGGCGAGACTGAAGTCGAAGCCGTCGATCCTGTCCGGTGCGGGGGAGTTGCAGACGTTGGTGTCCCAGTTGAACCCGTAGCGGTCGGGCTTGTGGAGCTTGTGAGCCCAGTACTCGCCGGGGCGGGGCGCACCCAGCGGCTGGGGGACCTGTGCCGGGTGGTCGGCGCGAGCGCCTACCTGTGCGGCACCGGCGGGAGACGGTACATCGAGCCGAACCGGTTCACCGACGTCGGAATCGGGGTGCGGCAGTTCACCGTCCCGGCCACGGGAGTGTGGGCAGGAGCGCGGTCGCTCAGTGCGGTGCACGCCCTGCTGCTCCACGGGCCGCACCTCGTTGGGGAGACCATCCGCGAGAGCGCCATGTGGGCCGATGGATGACACCCGAACTCCTGTGCCCGGGCAGGCCGGGCGCAAGGATGATCTGGGGAACGCTCAACACGCCGCGCCGGACCTGTGGCATCACTACGGCCGCGCTCGCAACGACACCGACCGGTCCGTCCCCGGATCCTTCTCCTGGGTCTGGGCCCAGGAGGGCGGGCCGAGCGCCGAGGTGCTGGGTGACCTCGCCGGCCTGACCGTGGCCGACCTCGGCGCGGACGCCGCCCGGCACGCCGCCCACGCCCGGCACGCCGCCCACCTCGTCACCCACTCGGCGCCCGTCCGGGTCGACGCCGTAGACGCCTCCCCCGCTCAGCACGCGATGGCCTGCGACCTCTACGGCCGCCTAGCGCCGCGCCTGCGCCCGGTGCACGCCGACGTCGTCGATCACCTGGACAGACACCCGGGCGAGTACGACGTCGTCCGCGTTCGGCCGACACCCTGCTGCTCCGGGCCTGTCGGCCGGAGTGAGCGGCCTCGCGGTTCAGCGACCGCCGCTGGGGGATCCAGCGGGGGTACGCATCTCGGCAAGGGCAGAGTCCAGACGCGCGGAACCCACGGAAGGGGCGAGCTGGGCGGCTCGCCCCGCATGGTGGTCGGCTTCGGAGCGGTTGCCCTGCCGGTAGAGCACCGTGGCCAGCCGGGCCGTGGCCATGGCCCGCACGCGGACCTGGGCGGTGTCTGCCTCGGCGGCGCGGCGCAGGTCGGTAACGACCTGGGGGTCGTGGCGGCCGGTGGACGCGGACAGCAGGTAGAGGGCGAAGCCGCGGTCGCTGCCGACCTTGGCCGGGCTGATGGTCTTCGTCCAGGCTGGTCCCGAGGGGAGGTCTCCGACCCGCCCGTACGCGCGCTCGGCGGCCAGCAGGTGCCGCGCCATCTGCCGCTCGTCGCCGTCCACGGCGTGGGCCTGGGCGCGGACGGCGGCGAGCATTGCCCGCGCTGCCACAGGCAGCCGCCCAGGTGCGTGGGCGGCAAGTTCCAGTGCCTGCGTGGAGCGGCGCAGGTGGATCTCCTGACGGGCCGCGTTGCATGCACGCGACTGTACCGACCCATAGGACTCAACTGCCCAGCCGTCCACAACCTCCCGAGGCAGAACACCTAGCCCGATGACGAGGCTGGCCGCGCCGCCCACCTTCCAGGAGAGGAAGCTGCGATCTTTGCCCAGGCGGACGAGCTCAACGCCCACATCGCTCGGTTCCTCGAACACTACGGGTAGGCTCGTAGGTATGGGAATTGACTGGGAGAACATACTCGGCGCAAGCGGTAACGGCCTCGACGATGCCTACGACAGCGCGGTCTCCGCGGTCATCTACAGCGATGACCCGGTGGAGGACCGTCGGCCACTCCCAGTCGGCGAAGAGCACGACGACACAGACGGCTTGCGCTGAACTGAGGAAACGCCCCGGCAAGCCGCGGCGTTTCGCCGTCAGGTCAGGGGTCAGCCAAGAGGCGGCCGAGCTCAACTCTGCGGCTCGATCGCCGCCTTCACCGAACTCGTCATCCCCGGCAACGGCACAGGTGACGGCCAGCACTACGGCACGGGGGTGCTGCCCGAGCACCGAGGTCACGGCCTCGGCCGATGGATGAAGGCCGAGTCGATCCGACAGGCCCACAGGGACTATCCGGACCTCGGTGACCTCCTGACCGACACCGCCGACAGCAACGCGCACATGCGACGGGTCAACGACGGTCTCGGCTACACACCCACGCACACGACACACCAGTATCAGCTCGACCTTTAGCAGAGAGCGGACGGGCCGGACCGGGACATCACCCCGCCCGGCCTGTCCGTGCTTTCGATACACGCCCTAGGCGTGAGACATAGCTGGCGTCAAACGCCGAATCCCGCCCGGTCAGCCCTTCGACGTGGGACTTCACGCGGTCGGCGACCTGGCGCTGTGTCAGGCGCAGCGCGATGCGAGCGTTCCTGAACTGCGCGTTCGTCACGGCATGCCACCCCCCCAACTCTGCTGCAGGGCGAGGATCCAGCGTATCGGCCGGGCTGTGGACTGCCCACCGAAATGCCCTGCCCCGGTCACCCGATCAGGTGGTCTCCTGGAGATGCCCCACCCGGCCACCTGCCACCGTCCGACGGACGTTGCCGGACGCCCGAGCCGTGCCGGGCCGTGCCCGTACAGTCCTCGCATGACCGACACCACCGCGCCGTGGCGCGAGATCGAACGCACCACCGTGTTCAGCAAGTTCGGGCGAGCCGTCGATCAAGTCGACTTCGAGATGCCCGATGGACGGAAGGAGGAGTTCTACCTCAAGCGCGAGCGGCCCGTTGGCGCCGTGCTCGCCCTCACTCCCGACCGGCACGTCATCCTCGCCCGCCAGTACCGGCCCGGCCCCGAGCGCGTCCTGCATGAACTCCCCGGCGGCTTCATCGAGCCGGGCGAGCAGGCCGCGGTCGCCATCGCCCGTGAGCTGCTGGAAGAGACCGGCTACCAGGGCAAGATCGCCGCGGTCGGCTCCTACTGGCACGACGCCTACTCCAACGTCCGCCGCACCGTCTTCCTCGCCACCGACTGCGTCAGGGTCGCCGAACCGACCCCCGAACGCACCGAGTTCATCGACGTCGTCACCCTCCCCCTGCACGAGTTCCGCGACCGCGTGCTGCGCCTGGGAGCGATGACCGACACCGCAGCGGCCTACCTCGCCCTCGACCACCTCCAGCTCGTGTAGCCGGAGGTCAGCGGCACGGGGGCCGGGCCGACCACACCACGCCCACCCGCTACCTGGGAGGACCCCCCGTGACCGAATGGAACACCACCCCCACCACCACCACCACCGCCGTCCAGTACTACAGCAGCACCCTGCTCTGCCTGCCAGAGCGAACCGTCGCCCTGGTCCTGGCCGGCGGCCGGGGCACCCGGCTGCGCGCAGCCGCCGACCCCGAGCTGCAGTCCACGCCGAAGGTCCTGGCCCCAACGTCGTCTACGTCCTCAACCGCCACAACCAGGGGTCACCGAGCACCCCGGGCTCCCAGGAAGTGCGGCTGCACCGCGACATCCTCCAGCCCACCCGCGGCCTGCTCACCGCGCTGGTGTACCTCGAGGACGCCACCGTCGACACCGGTTGCACCTGGATCATCCCCGGCTCCCACCAAGCCCCCTGCGTCGGCGTGCCCCAGCCTGGCGGCGGCGGCACGTGGCTGGACGAGCACCCCGAACTCGCCTACCTCGGCGACCAGGCCGTCCCCGTTCCCGTCCCCGCCGGCGGCGTGCTGCTCTTCGACGCCACCGTGTTCCATACCGTCGGCCCGAACGCCTGCACGTCGACCCGTGCCGGCGTCGTCCTCGGCTACCGCAGCGCGGACGAGCTGGACGCCCATCCCGACCCCGACCGGCAGATCGTCGTCGCTGGCGAGCAGCTGTACCGGGGCAACGACCGCCCGAGCTGATCGGACACGGCTGCCAGCCCTGGCCATGGGGCTGGCAGCCGTTCGTTTACCGGATGCGCCGTGCGGGGCGCAGGGTAGCCGGTGACGAGGTGGGGCAGTCCGTCATCGCCCGGCCCGGTCTCGTCCGGCCCCAAGATGTCTTGCAGTTGGGCGAGTTGCCGTTCGATGCCGCTCAGGCTGGCGGTGTTGTCCATGGTGACCACGCCGTCGACCACCAGGCGTAGCGGGTCGGCGAGAAGGCGTGCGCGGCGTTCGGCGAGGACCTCCAGGGCGACGGCGCGGGCGGTGTCGAGGCGCTGGTAGCGCGTCGCCGCCGGTCGCCCTGCACATCCCAGGCTGCCCCACCGGTCCTTCCATTCTCATGTCATCATATGAAGACATCAACTGATGACTAAAGCGGGGAGAGTGGTGGGTCGTGTACGCGGCAGGCTTGCGACAAAAGGCGTTGGTGCCCGTTCTGGTGTTCCTCGGCATGGTGGTGGCTGTCATCAGCAGCCTCGGTGCGCCCCTGGTGCCGACGATCGCGGCCGTCGATCACGTCTCGCTCACCGACGCGCAGTGGTCTTTGACCGTCACCATGCTGGTCGGCGCGGTGGCCACCCCGGTCATGGGACGGCTGGGCGACGGGCCCCGGCGGCGGGCGGTGATGCTCACCGCCGTCGCCACCGTGCTGGTGGGCAGCGTGCTCGGCGCGCTCCCGCTCGGCTTCGGGTGTCTGGTGGTGGGCCGCGCCCTGCAAGGTGTCGGCCTCGGGCTGACGCCGCTCGCCATCGCCACCGCCCGCGACTGCCTGACCGGTGAGCGTGCCCGCTCCGCCGTGGCGATGCTCTCCATCACCACGGTGGCCGGCGTGGGCCTGGGCTATCCGCTCACCGGGCTGCTCGCCCAGTCCTTCGGCCTGCACGCCGGCTTCTGGTTCGGCGCGGTCATCAGCGCCGTCGCCCTGGCCGCCGGGGCACTGGTGCTGCCGGTGGCCGCCGCGAACCGTCGGCCCGAACCGCTGGACACGCTCGGCGCCGTCCTGCTCGGCCTGGGCCTGAGCGGCGTGCTGCTCGTCCTCAGCGAGGGCGAGAGCTGGGGCTGGACCGCGCCCGGCCTGCTCGCCCTGGCCGCCGGCGCCGTGCTGCTGCTGGCCTGGTGGGTCCGCCACGAGCTGCGCACCGCCCGCCCGCTGGTCGACCTGCGCTCGCTGCGCCACCGCGTGGTGCTGACGGCCGACGTGGCCGCGCTGGTCGCGGGCGTCGGGATGTACCTGCTGATGTCCCTGCTGACGCGGTTCGTGCAGACCCCGGGCTCCGCCGGCTACGGCTTCGGCGCCTCGGTCACCGTCGCGGGCCTGGTCCTGCTGCCGTTCTCGGTGGCCAGTGTGCTCTCCAGCAAGGTCGTCCCGGTGCTGGCCCGGCGCACCTCCCCGGCCCTGGTGCTCCCCATCGGATGCGGACTGTCGCTGCTGTCGATGCTGGTGTTCCTGGTCGCCCGCGACCGGCTCTGGGAAGCGTTCGCGGTCATGGCGATCGCCGGGCTGGGCGTCGGCTGCACCTTCGCCGTCATGCCCGGACTCATCGTCGGCGCGGTACCGGCCGACCAGACCGGCAGCGCCGTCGCCTTCAACCAGGTGCTGCGCTACGTCGGTTACTCCACCGGCAGCGCGCTCAGCGCCGCCGTGCTGCAGGCCCACACCGCGCCCGGGCACGCGCTGCCCTCCGGCGACGGCTACCGCGTTGCCGGCCTGATCGGCTGTGCGGTGTGGATCCTCGTCGCGGTGATTACCATCGTCTTGCCGCGGCGCCGTGCCGCGACGGACCCCGGCGCGACCGCCGGAGCGGGCGGAAGGCCGTCGGTGCGGTCCGCGAACGAGGAGTTGCCGGTGAACGAGTTGCCGGTGATGGACTTGCCGGTGAAGGAGTTGCTGGTGAACGAGAGCACGACCAGGGCGACCTCGGGTCGCGACAGCGGAGCGCGCGGGTGAGCCAGACCCCCGCCAGGGCGCGCCGACGGGACGCGGCCCGCAGCCGCGAGGAACTGCTGAACGCGGCCGGCGAACTCTTCGCCGAGCGCGGATTCGAGCGCACCACCACCCGCGAGATCGGCGAACGCGCCGGCGTGGACCCGGCCCTGATCGCCCGCTACTTCGGCGGCAAGACCCAGCTCTACCTTGCCCTGGTCCAAGCCGAGCACGGCGACGAAACCCCCGCCGACCTGCTCGACACACAGCGGCTCGGCGACCTGTTCGAACTCTTCGAACGCCGCACCAGCCCGATCCTGCAGATCGTCATGCAGCCCTCCGGCGACCCTTCCGTCCAGGAGGCCGCGCAGGCACACCTGGACCGGCGGCTGGTCGACCCGCTGCGCGAGCGCTTCGAGCGCGACGGCCTGGACCGCCCCGAACTGCGGGCGGAACTCGCCGCCGCGGCCTTCAGCGGGGTGATCCTCGCCCGTTCGGCCGGCACCCTCGGCCACCTCGCCGGGGCGCAGCCCACCGAGGTGCTCGACCTGCTCCACCAGTTGCTGAGCGGAGCCGGCGGACACCTTCAGCCCGCCGACGCACCCGCCGACGAACCGTAGTTCACCGACAGCGGTCGGCGCTGTCCGCGGCCGACTCCCGGTGGCGATGCCCCTGCGAACAGGGCGTCGACACGGTCGCTGCCGAACCGCGCCCGATGTCCGGCGCGCCGGCCGACAACCTCCGGCCCGGCGACGCCGCCCACTCGCCCGGCGACGCCGTCAGCCCGCCCGGCGGGCCTGCCGCCGCCGCACCAGGACGTCCTCCCTCACAGCGGGGTGAGGATGTCCTGGTGCGCCCCGTCGAGGACGAAGCCGTTGTCCAGCCGGACCCGGACCGTCACCTGCTTCCCCCGCTCCCGGTGCGCGGCCCACTCCGGCTCCAGTACGGCGATCTCCGCCTCCAGCCGTTCACGGCTCGCCACCGGCATGGTGTGCCCGTAGTCCTCGAACAGCGCCTTGAGCCGCTGGTACTCGCGGATCTCATGGCTCTCCGGGAGCTCCCCGTCCACCCGCTCGACGGTGCCCTCGAGCCCGGCTCCCAGTGAGAAGAACCCGACGACGGCCCCGGGCTCCCCGGCGACCGCCTCGCCGATCCCGAGGTCCTCGGCCAACCTGACGCGCCGGCCTTCCGTGAGGGTCATCCGTCCTCCGCCTCTCCATCGATCCGTGCCGCCGGCGCAGCCGGCCTGCGGTCCCGGCCATTATCCGCCGGGCGCGTCACGGAGCCGGACTCCCGGCGACAGGGTTCCTGGCCGCCGTCCCCGTCCTGCCGCCGCTCACTCGTCCCGCTCGCGCCGTCCGGGCCAGGCCGCCACTCCAGGAATATTCCGGGCGCCGTCGGCTCGCCGCCTCTAGGCTTTGCGATCATGCTTCCCAGACGACTGGCCGGGCTGCTCGTCGGCGCTCTCGCCCTCACCGCGGCCTGCACCGGCTCACCGGCCTCCGGCCCCGCCGCATCGGACCGGGCCGCCTCCGGCCCGACCGCCTCCGACCGGGCCGCCTCCAGCCCCGCCGCCGCCAAGGCTCCTTCGCCCAGCGCCCCGGCGACGCAGGACCCCCCGCCCGACGCGAACCCTGCCTACACGGCCAGGGTGCGGGCCATGCTCCCGTACGACGTCCAGTCGAGCTGGTGGAGCTGGGCCGCCTCGATCGAGCAGGCCCGCAATCCCGTCCTCGACCGCGACGGCCACCTCTGCGGCCAGGGGCAGAAGGCCGACCTCTGGTTCCTCGCCGGCACCACGGGCGGAGCCGTCACCCGCTCCTGCACCGTCCCCGCCGACATGCCGATCATCTTCCCCGTGGTGAACCTGATCGGCGTCCGCAGCGACTGCCTGGACTTCATGACCGCCGCCGAGGGCAGCGCCACCCTGGACGGCCACGCACTCACCGTCGAAACGATCGACCCGACCCCGATCGGGTTCGATGCGGTCAAGGGCAACCCCTTCACCGCCGGCTCCGGGAAGCTCTACCAGTACGCGTGCGGCCTGTGGGTGCGGCTGGAACCGCTCACCCCCGGCCGCCACGAGCTGAGCCTGCGAGGCAGCGCGGGCGGTTTCGCCACCGCCGCGGACTACCACCTGCAAGTCGGCCGCCCCACGCCCACCCCCGGCACCTGACCACCCCGGCCTCACCCCCGCCCCCACACCCCGGCCGCCCAGCCGTCCAGCCGGCGCACCATGTGCGGCCTGAGGTGGCGTGGATCCATGGTTCCCGCCTCTCCCGGAAGCCGGTCCGATGCCTGGGGCTGATAGTCCGATCGGCAGCCCGCCATCTGCTCGGAGGTGTGACGGCTCAGCGTTGAGTGTGACCTGTTGGCCGTGGTGGGCCGGTGCTTCGTTGAGCGGCTGGGGTTCGGGGTGGGGTTTGAAGGACGGTGCAGAAGGACCGAGCCGTGGTGGATCGGGTTCGGGGGTTGTGGGCGGTTCGGGTGAACGTGCCGGACGGCCCGGGTGAGCTGCTCGCCCTCCAGCGACTTCGTCAGCGGAGGGCGAGGGCGATGGCGCGGGCGATGGGTTGGCCGGTGTGGGACTCGAAGTAGCTGAAGGCCGGGCTGGGGTTGACCTCGAAGCAGTAGACATCGCCGTCGTCGGCGAGCATCAGGTCGATGCCGGCCAGGGCCAGTCCCAGTTCCTCGGCGAGGTGCAGGCATCGCTCGGCCAGGTCGTCGGGTAGCCGGCACGGGGAGAGTTCGGCCCGGCCGCCGTCTTGGTGGGCGTAGCGGTAGTCGACCCGGTCGGTGTCGATCCGGGTGGCGAACACGTCGTCGGCGACGGTGTGCACGCGGATGTTGGTGCCCTTGACGCGCTGCTGGAACTGCACGGGGCAGGAGCGGATGAGGGGCAGGCGGTCCATCGCGTCCCGGTCGAGGAGGTGGACGACGGATCGTTGGCAGCTGATCGACTTGTAGACGAGCTCGCCGTGGCGTGCCTTGAAGTCGTGGACCAGCTCGGGGGCGTTGGTGACGAGTGTCTCCGGCACCCGGAATCCGGCGTGGCGGATCAACTGGGACTGGTAGGGCTTCGACAGGTTCGACGCCGTCGCGGCCGCCCGGTTCATCACGCGGCCCGGGGCGATTTCGATCCAGGTGCTCAGGGCCTCGTGCCAGGCCTGGCACCTGCGGAGGGTGTCCCGGCCGGCCGCGCCTGCTTCGTTCGCTTCGCGGGCTTCCGGCAGTCGGCGCCAGTCCATGAGTCGGGCGTAGATGCCGGTCACTTCGGCGCAGTCGACGGATCCGCCGTTCCCGGTCAGCCGTCCCCGGACGCCGGTGGCGGTGGCGTTCAGCTCGAACGGCAGCTCCAGGAAGAGCCGTTGGTGGAGAAGCGTGTAGGGAAGGCCCAACTGGTCGAGTTCGGCGGTGACCCGGGCGATCGGCGCCTCGCTCGCGATGCCGCAGAGGATGATCATCGAGTTTCTTCCGAAAGGCCGGAAGGGCCGGAAAGGCCGGAAAGGCCGGTGAGGTGGTCGAGCAGGCGGTCGAGGAACGGGTCGCCGCCGGAGCGGAGGTCGGGTAGCGGGGTCGCTCCTGCGAAGACCACCCGCTGCCCGCCGTCACGGTGCAGGTCGAGCCCGAGCAGGTCGGTGCCGGCGAGCCGGGCGAGGCGTACGTACGCCTTCTCGTCCTCGGCCGCGGGCGCGCCGAAGCCGTGTTCGCCGAATACGTGTTCGCCGAGCACCAGGACACCGCCGGAGCCGGGCGCGTCCCAGGGCGGCTCGGGTTCGGGGCTGCTGGAGATCCGGGCCGGTGGCACCGGCAGTCCCGCCCTGGCCGCGAGGACGGTCCACTCCGCGGCCGAGCGCCAGGCTCCGCACAGGCCGGTCGCGCCGGGCCGGTTGACCGAGACCGGGCCGAGGCAGGTGAGCAGGCTGAGCAGGAGGGCGCTCAGTTCTTCCTGGGCGTACCGGGCGTCGGCGTGGGTGTCGAACGGCAGGAGCCCGAAGGGTGCGGCGGCCACCCGGTTGAGCACGCCGGAGACGTCCCGGCTGGCCAGGATGCGCCCGTCGGGCAGGGAGTTGTCGAAGGCGGCTCCGTGCCGGCCGACGCGGTGGGCCGACCTGGTGGAGCCGAGCAGGGCCTGCGGGGAGAGCAGTTCCAGCGGTTCCAGTCCGCGTTTTCGCAGTCCCTCGTGGGCCCACAGGGCCGCCTGGTCGCCGGGATCGCAGAGCACCAGCCACATGATGCGGGGCCTAGCCTCTGCCCGGGCCCGTCTCGGGGTCCTCGTTCCTGAGGGCGCTGTCTGCGAGGTCGGGGCGCTGGTCCGCGGGGATGAAGTGTTCGGACTGCTGACCGGATGCGGGCCCGGCGAGCGGGTTGACGTGTGTCTCCAGTTCCTTGCCGACGTGGTCCTTGTGCTCCTTCGCGACCACACTGCCCTCGACCCGCACGCCCTCGACCGCACCGCCCTCGATGCCGTCGCGCTCAACCGGCCGAACCAGCCGACCGGCCGAACCAGCGGACCCCGGGGACCCCGGGATGGGGAGCGCGGACGACGACCAGGGCACGCCGACATCTTTTGGCAACCGCCGGCCCCTCGGTCCTCCCAGGCTATTCCCGGTTCGACCACGCATCAATTGGGGTGACTGTGCGTAGACATACCCCGGAGCGGCCCTTCCCTCCCTGACTGACCGTAGCGGGACTGACGGCCGGCCGGGTGGGCAGGCGCTCCCGGCAGCCCTCGGGTGACGGCCGCTTCCACGCCCCTGCCGCGCCCGGCCGGTCGCTCCCGCTCAGCCGCGTGCCCGGGCGGCCGTGCTCAGCCTGCGGAGTCGACCAGGAGCTCGAGTCCGGCCGTCGCCCCGGCGTAGACCAGGACCAGCAGCAGGCTGCAGAAGATCAGCAGCCAGCCGGTCACGATGCCGAGCAGGGCCAGACCGCGGTCGCGGCCGCCCAGGCGCTTGCCACGGCGACGGCCCAGATGCCCGGCCGGGATGGCGACGACCCCGGACACGACCATGGCGAACGTGTAGTAGCCGCCGTACAAGAGCCAGAACATCGGCGTGGCGAAGACGGCCACGATCAGGCCGACGCCCAGGGCAGCCGACCAGAAACTGACCCGGGCAGGCGTGTTGCCGGCCTCGACGGGCGACACGGCTGCTGTCGGCCGAGAACTGCTGGTCATGGGCGGTCTCCCTGTCGGGCTCGGTGCGTACGCCACCCTATGAGAGGGGCTGCCCCCGATCCGACGGGGGCCGGACTCGTTCTCGGGCCGTTCGTCGCTCGTCGGAGACCCCGTCCTTCGTGGCGGACCGGCCGGGCGCAAGTGTCGGGCGAACGTCGGGTCAACGTCGTGGCCGCAGGTGTCCCGCCGCGGCGAGGATGTGTCGTGTCAGCCGGTCGGCTGGCACGGCAAGCGCCACGGAGCCCGGCACCGGATCGGCCCGGTCGTGGTCAGGCAGGGTCAGTGCGGTGAATCCCCGTGCGGACGGACACCTGCGGGACGGGTCTCCGGTCGGCATTGCTTCCGGATCGTGCACATGCTCCGTACGCTCACTCATTCTGCGAGGAGAGTTCATGCGCAAGCAGATCTGCACCGGCCTCGGAATCCTGGCCCTGGCCGCGGCCGCCCTCGGCGCGGGCATCGGGTCGGCTTCGGCTGCCGACGGCGGCGCGGTCGCCGACCGGGCGTCCGGTACGAACGCGAAGCCCGGTGCGGTCCGCGCCGTGGCGGCGTTGAACTACGTGGGCCAGTACCGGATCCACAGCAACTACAACGGCAAGTGCCTGGACGCGGACCTGAACACGATCGGCGCCAACGGCACCAAGGTCCAGCTCTGGGACTGCAACGGCTGGACCAACCAGAACTGGACCCTGTGGACCGACGGCAACATCGACTACATCCAGAACAACTACAGCGGCCGCTACCTGGACGCGGACCTGAACACGATCGGCGCCAACGGCACCAAGGTCCAGCTCTGGGACTACAACGGCTGGACCAACCAGCGGTGGAACGCGGCCAGCTACGGATGGGTCAACGGCTACAACGGCCGTGTGCTGGACGCGGACCTGAACACGATCGGCGCCAACGGCACCAAGGTCCAGCTCTGGGACAGCAACGGCTGGAGCAACCAGGGCTGGTGGCTTGAGTCGATCTGACCCTCCCCGGGTCGACCCCGGGCAGCCTGCCCCACCAGGAACCGCCCGGAACGGTGGCGTCGCCCTCATCCAGAGCCGGCGCCACCATCCCTGATGCGTAGTCAGAGTTGGTAGGGATGGAGCGCGATGTTCCCGCGACTCCGTTCGACGGCCCTGCAACCCTGCCGTGGTCCCGCCGTGGTCCCGCCGTGGTCCAGCCGTGGTCCGGCCGTGTCGGAAACGCGAGAGGACCCGGGAGCGTAGCCAGCTCCCGGGCCCCTGTTTGCCGCCCAATTGCGCACACCGGCACATTTAAGGGTCGCGGATCAGATTGAAATCGACGCGTTCTGCCATTGAACTACCGTGCCACGGAGCGGCACAGACAGGACTTGAACCTGCATTCGTCGATATTCGTCCGCACCCGGTCGATCCGGTGTTCGGCGGCGAATGCTGAGACTGGAGCGAGAGTCTGAGATTCAAGGGGCCTGCCTCTGCCTGGCTTGGGCTACCCCGGCCGGTGGTGCCGGGGGGAGGAATCGAACCTCCACTGTGACCCCTGGTCAGCTTCAACATCAGTGTCAGCTTTTCGCACCGCGCAGCGCCCCCCGCCCGGTCTTCCCGGGACGGGGTCCTCGGCGCGCTCGGCGCACCCGCCCGGCTCCCCGGTCGGGCGATCGTGAGGCTACCGGAACAGGTAGCCGAAGACGGCGTCGCCCACCCGCCGGTCGGTGACCTCGACCGCGTTGGCCTCCTCGCGGGCGAACTTGACGGCCTGCTGGAGCTTCTCCACCCGCTCGGCGAGCTCGTTCACCCGGCGGGCCGGCAGCGCGCCGGAGAACTTGACCGTGGTCCAGTAGCCGACCGCGATGTCCTCGTAGTAGACCTCGACCTGGGCCGGGTGCTTCTCGGTGGCCTCGGCCTTGACGTGGTTGCGCGGCACCTTCTTGGTCCGGATGGTGCGCACCGGCTCCGTCTTCCAGGAGTCGGTGGACGGGTCGAGGTTCCAGGACTCGGAGGCGTCCAGCACCGGGAGCTTCTTCACGAAGGTGAACAGGTCGGTGAGCTGCTTCTCCAGGAAGAGCAGGTACGGCACCGGCACCTGGGCCAGGAGCACCTGGCCGTCCACCACCACGTCGGCACTGGCGTCGATGTTGGCCCAGTCCTTGGTGGCCGTCACGTCGAACAGCCGGGTGAGGGTGTTCGCGGTGGACCGCAGGATGTCCTCGGCCTTCAGCTGCACACGGGTCGACTCCGGCGGCAGCTGCTCGCCCTCCTCGTCCTTGGGCTGGTAGGTGCGGGAGATCCCGGCCAGCAGCGCGGGCTTCTGCAGGTCCTGGTGGGCCTGCGTCAGCTCCTGGAAGGACTTGGACTTGACGCCCTTTTCAACGGCGATGATCTGGTTCAGCTTTGCCACGTCGAGGACGCTATCAGCCCCGAACAGACCAGCGAAACTCAATTGTTGATCGAGCAGCTGTCCCGGTAAGTCTCGCAGTACGGCAGCGGGTTGAGGTCCGGATGGTTCTCCTTGAGGGAGCCTGCTTGGCGCCCTCCCTGAGTAGCTGGTGTCTTACCTGCGCCGACGCAACGCCGACGCCCGCCACCCCGACGTCCTCGCAGCCCAACGCCGAGAACGCGCCCGCATCCGCAGCGAGAAAAGACTGCGCTGGGGCGGGCGGCCCCTGGCTGACGTGGCCTGAACGCGTTCCCTTGCGTGAGAGGGACTTCAGCGGCGCCGTTGCCCCGGGATCAGGGCGCTGAGCATCGCACAGATGATCGCCCCGAATAGCAGCCCGCCCCAGGGCATCCCGTCGACCGGGCGATGCCGAATCGCTCCATAGACGAAGGAGCCAAGCCCGCCACACACGAAGAAGAGCAGGAAGCCTCGAAGCGCGGACCACCATCTCGGGCGGCCTGTATCTGAAGTCACGGGAGGGCATTATCCACACCCCACAGTGCCCGACCACGGCCACAGGACTGATCACTGGCGCTGCCAGGGCTCGCGGGCGGGCGGGCGGCGGAAAATGAGTTGCCTGCGGGACGTGGCCTCGATCACGATCGCCCGCATGGACCTGTAACGGCTGCCACGTAGCACCAGCCAACCTGTCGCGCGGTCGACCTCGGAGTCTGACGACTCGGCCCCGAGGCGATGACTCGCGCCCTCGTGTGCATCCGTCAGATCCCAGGAGCCGCAGCCCGGCCTGCGAGAGCTCCTGCTGAGTCCTGAAAGCAACCACATCCATGAATACCGACCGCAAGGCCCTGTGGGCCGTGCGTCAGTCCGCCTTGCCCACCGTCGTACGACCCTGCCCGGACTGCTCCGGCACGCGTCACCGTCCCTCGGGCAAGATCCGCGTCAACGCGAACGGCAAGCTCCTCGACGTCTGGCTTCTCCTGAGCTGTGCAGCGTGCGACCGGACGTCGAAGGTGCCCGTCCACGAACGCGTCCACGTCTCGTCGCTGGAGCCCGCTCGCCGGGTGGCGTACGAGACCAATGACCCGGCCGTGGTGCGGGAGCTGACGATGAGTGCGTCGCTCGCCGCGAAGAACGGCTACCGCCTCGACTGGACCGGCACCTGGGAACTGGAGACCCGCACGCCCCTCTACGCACTCGACGACCCGACACCGCTCAAGGTGCTGGTCAGCTTCGAGCTGCCCGCGCCGGTCCGCGTCGAACGACTGCTCATGATCGGGCTCGGTCTGAGCCGCACCGAGATACGACGCATGGTCGGGGACGGGCGTATCCACCTGCCGCCGGCTCTGGACGCCAAGGTGCGTCAGGACTTCGAGCTCACCATCCACGGACCCGGATCCGTCGACGTCGCGAAACACTCGAAGCTCCTCGGCGCTCCGACCGACGTGCGCACCGACCTGAGCCACGTCGGGTTGCACGACACGCTGCAGCAATCATCGCGCTCGGCGACGGCGGGAGCGTAGAAGAGGGACAGCAGGGCCTCCTGGACAGCCTGTTGGCGTAGACAGCCTTCGAACTGCCAAGAGGCCCTGCTCTGTCCGGCACCCGCCACAGTCACCCGATCGAGACTCCTGTTCGACCAACACCCCAAGAGATCGGAACGACAACAGCCGCTGAGGGAGCCTGTTCGACCTTCGGGTGACGTCACTGCGCTCGGCTGGCCAGCCATCCGATCGGGGACTCGGCGCGGATCCGGGCGGCCTGGAAGGACACCTGCTTGCCCCGGCCGCCGAGTACGACCGTCTTCCCCGTGAGGGTGGCGGTGGTCGTGGGCCAGCCGGACCAGGCGTCCACCTCGAGGTTCGTCACGCCGAGGCAGAGCAGGACGAACTCGACCGCGTTGTGGCCTCGCTCCCGCCACAGCTGCGCGGCGCCGGCCGGGACGGCGAAGGCGAAGAACCTCAGCGTGACCGACGCCTCGCGTTCGTCGGTGAGGACGGAGGTCAGCTCGTAGTCGCTCAGTGGTGGCGGCGGGGAGCCGAGGACCATGCGGACCGTCTCGGGACTGGTCAACTCGGCAGACCAGTCATGGGCACCGTTCATAGAACACCTTCGCCGTTGTGGGAGGCAGCACCTGGTTCGGGTGCCGGCGCTGGTCGAGCCGACTCTCGAACCACCGCGGGGCCGCATAGGGATCGGCGTCGCCGGAGCGGTAGGCGTTGAGATGGCCGGCCTTGAGCTCCGCATGCGCGGTGAAGTCCAGCGTGAGCCCCGGCCCGCTCACCGCGACCGTGATCCGGCGTACTCGGCCCTCGACGAAGGGGGTGAGCCCGATGTCGACCACGGTGTGGTGGGGGACACCCCGCATCCGGAGGTCCTCGTCCACACCCATGAACTCGATCTGGGCCTCGAACCGGTCGCATCCGGCGTCGGTCCACGCCGCGGGAGCGAGGTCCGGGAAGCGCGGGAACTCGACCCGCAACGTCACGGCGGCGCCGTACGGACTCAGGTGCACCGATCTGAGAACCAGGTGCTCCAGGGGCGGCAGCTCGGAGTAGAGCGCGGTCAACCGCTCGGAGTGGATCAGGAGTTCCGGCCAGGTGTCGGCTGACACGGGTGGGTCCCTTCGCTCCGGGTGCTTTCGCGCCCTGCTGGCCGATCCTCGTCCCCGGTGCAGTCGGAGATCGAATAACGGGCGCCTGAGCTGGGATGATACTGCTCCCTCGGTCCGGGCCCGGATCACCGACGCCGACGGCAGGCGGATCGGAACGGCCCTCGGGCGCTCCGAGGAAGCTCCCAGGAAAGGGCAACCGAACGGCCGTTCCATGCCGTCTCCGCTGGCCAACCGCCCTGAGAAGGGCAGTTGGCGACCGGACGGCCGCCCCGTCCTGCGGCTGCGTGCCTACCGGAAGCCGAGGTGCTCGTCGGCGCCGACCAGCTCACCGCCGGCGGCCCACAGGCCGGCGGCGACGGCCGGGTCGGCCATGTGAGCGGGGACGGGCTCACGCCGTGGTGTGCCGCGCAGGCCGAAGACCCTCGGCCCCCACAGCTGCCCTCCCTGCACCTCCGGGTCGAGGACGGCACGGACGACGGGCCATGCCCCGGCGTCCTTGCCCTGCACCAGGAGCCCGGCGGGCAGGCCGCGCAGCCGCTCGCCGGGGGTTGTCATGCGCACCGGCGGGCGGGACGGGGTGAGGGAGTCCAGTGCGCCGCCGGGGTGGGCCACCACACTGAGCACGGTGCTGCCGACGGCGCGCAGACGGCGGTCGAGTTCGAAGCCGAAGCACATCTGCGCCAGCTTCGACCGGCCGTAGGTGCGCTTGGGCCGGTAGTCCCGGGTCGACTGCAGATCGCCCAGGTCCAGTCGCTCTGACCTTGCCGCGAAGCTTCCCACCGTCACGATGCGGCCCCTCGGCGCTGCGGACAGCAGGGGGGCCAGCCACTGGGTGAGCGCGAAGTGGCCGAGGTGGTTGGTGGCGAACATCAGCTCATGGCCGTCCGCGGTCTCTCGACGCGGCGGGTCGTCGAGCGCGACCCCCGCGTTGTGGACCACCGCGTCGAGGTGATCGAGGTCCAGCCTGTCCACGGCGGCCTTCAGGGACGACAGGTCGGCGAGGTCCAGCCGAAGGTGGCGCACGTGCGCGCCGGTGACGCGCGAGCGGATCGAGGCCATGGCGGCCTCGGCCTTCGCGGCGTCCCGGCTGCCGAGCACGACGACGGCGCCGGTCGCGGCGAGCTGCTCCGCGACGAAGTAGCCGATCCCGGCATTACCGCCGGTGACCAGGACGGTCCTGCCCTCGGCGGACGGCAGGCGGTGAACATTCCACGGTCGGCCCTGGGATGAGGAAGACACGGTGACCGACTCCTTGTACTCGGGGGGCTGCGTGCTCACGGCGAGCACCAGCCCGCCCAAGGTCGCACCCCCCACCGGCATATGGTCGGCATACGGCCGACATGCCGCCGACAGATCACCGTCACCGCCGACAGGCTTCCGACCACGTGGGGGCACCGTCTCCGCAGACGGTGTGCTGGAGAGGGCCCGGGCCGACGGGGCCGACACCTCACGCCGCGTGCCGCGTGCCGCGTGCCGCCCGTGTCTGCCGGTTCGGGCCGGGGGGCACGCCGGTTCGAGCCGGTCAAGGCCGGTCCGAGCCGGGTTCACCGTTGGAGGACGCGCCGCAGCCAGTGGGTGCGGGCGTCGTGGGCGTCCTGGGTGAGGGCCGAGTTCGGGGCGATGGTGTCGAAACCGTGGCAGGCGCCGGCCCACACGTGCAGTTCGGCTTCGCCGCCCGCCTGCCAGATCGCGTTGGCGTAGCCGACGGCCTCGTCCCGGAAGGTCTCGGCGGACCCCACGTCGACGTACGCCGGGGGCAGCCGGGACAGGTCGGTGGCCCGGGCCGGGGCCGCGTACGGCGAAAGGTCGGCGGCGCCGTACCGGTCGCCGAGCAGGGCCTGCCAGGCGGTGGCGTTGGAGGTGCGGTCCCAGGTGTCGTGGCCGGCCATCTGGTGGCTGGAGAAGGTGTCGCCGCGGTCGTCGAGCATCGGGCTCAGCAGCAGCTGGCCGACCGGCGACGGACCGCCGCGGTCGCGGGCCAGCAGGGCCAGGGCCGCGGCGAGCCCGCCCCCGGCGCTCTTGCCGCCGATGATCACGCGCCGCGGGTCCACGCCCAGTACGTCCGCGTGCTCGGCCGCCCAGGCGAGTCCGGCGTAGCAGTCCTCGACGGCCCCGGGGAAGCGGGTGCGCGGCGCCAGCCGGTACTCGACGGACACGACCGCCAGCCCCAGTGGCAGCGCCCACGCGCGCAGCAGCCGAGGCAGGACGGACCACGCGTTGCCCGTCACCATCCCGCCGCCGTGCAGGTAGTACAGCAGCGGCAGCGCCTGGCGAACCCCGGCGGGCCGCGCGCTGACGAGCGTGACGTCGCTGCCGTCGGCCCGCGGCACCCGCAGCTCCTCCACCTCGAACCGGCCGCCATCGCGCAACCGGTCGAGCGTCGGGCGGGGCCGGGCGGCGACGTCCCGCTCCTGCCACGCCGTCAGGCGCTCCGGGGTAAGCACCTCCCGCGCCCGCTCACCAGCGGCCGCCACCGCCGCCCGCACCTGCCGGTCCAGAGGGGGCACGCGCCGACCCCCCGGCTCACCCGCCACCAGTACCCCCTCGCCGAGGGGCACCCGGCAGCGCCCCGACCGGCACAGCCTGCCAGCCCCACCCGCGCCGCCCCGCAGCGCCCCCGGCCGGGGAGGTCCCCCGAGCGCCGACGGATGGCTCGATTTCACCGCGGGACCGGGGGACCGCGGGACGGCGGGACGGCGGCACGACCGTCCACTCGACGAGTGGCCGTGGCCGGCACGTTCACCGGGCGCGCGGGCCGTCAGCGATGGCCCAGCACGTTGACCACCCGTCCGCTGGGGTCGCGGACGAAGAACCGCCGTACGCCCCATTCCTCGTCCTGCAAGGGGTGGATGATCTCCGCACCGCTCTCCCGCATGACCGCGTAGGCCGCATCCACGTCGTCCACCTCGACGCTCATGTCGGGGGCGACGGGCGCGGTCTTGTCGCTGTTCATGACGCTGATCTGCGCGGCCGGGCTGGACGGGGAGGCGAGGGTCATGATCCAGCCGTGGTTCATGACCTCCTCGAAGCCCAGGAGGCCGTAGAACTCCCGGCTCTCCCGTGCGGCCTCGGAGCGGATGTTGGGCACGACACGGCGAACGGCCATCGACGACTCCAAAGGGGAACGAACCTGACGTTGTCTCCCCAGGAGTACTACGGCGCGCCCGCCGCCGGCCACCCACTCCGGCGGGGACGCGTCGAGGGCTATCACAGATCGGACGGCCCGTTGGCCGGCCCGTCCGACCGGATCGTCGGCCTCAGTGGTACCAGGCCGTGTCGTTGCTCTGGCTGCCGTTGGAGATCGCCATGGCCACCGCGTGGACGACGCTGTCGTGGTAGAACTGGCCCGTGTCACCGCTCCCGCCAGGCCCGAGGGAGATGGTCTGGGAGCTCATTGCATGGGTCTGGTCGTTCCGATCGAAGATGGTCAGCCAGCAGGTGGTGGTGTACGAGTCCAGGTGGCCGTAGGCCCAGTTGGCCGCGAGGTTCAGATGGCCGATGCAGCCCGGAACCGAGATGCTGACCGAACCGGTCGTGCCGGCGTGGGCGGTTCCCGACATGCCGACAATACTGATGCCGGCCAGCGAGGCGGCAGCGATCATTGCTCCGATACGACGACGCATGGTTCCTCCGTGGTTCGTTGGCCGGGGCACTGGAACGGTGGACAACAGCGACCTCTGGCATGGGGCGCCCCCTGTCGTTGTCCGCACAGCAGTCTGCCCGTGCACCGGCAGGTCGAGGAACGACGTTGGCCGGACGTTTCCCTGACACTTCGTCCGGTGCGCGGCCCGTGCCAGGCCGAGCTCCCTGCCGACCCGCCTACCGCTGGGTGAGCGCCCGGGCGACCAGTGGCTCCGGGGCGTCAGCGGTGGCGTCCACGCGTACGTCACCGCTGACGCGAACCCGGGCTTCAGGGCACCGAGATGGGGCTGCCCGTCATCTGGTACCGCGCCGACCTTTGGTACCTCGCCGACCTTCTCGGACGCTCCGACGCCCTGGGCTGTCGCCCGCGCGGCACCCGGCGTGGCAGGTCGGCTCTCGGCCGACGGGGTACCTCCGGGATCAGGCGCCCCAACCGTAGGCGTCGTGTGTGGAGAGCTCCCGCCAGACCTTCGGTTCGATCTGCGTCGTTACTCCTGCGGCTTCGAACATCGGCCGGATCTCGGAGTCCTGCTCCTGGAAGAACGACTCGAAGCTCTGCCGGTCGGGCCACTCGTCCAACACCATCAGGCGGCTACCGTCCTCGGAGCCGTAGAAGCGGTGGGCGATGAGCCCATGACGCTTCGCCGCTTCGAGGACCCCGTGGAAGGTCTTCCTGTTGTCCTGGGCGTACTGCTCCAACGCCTTCGGATCGCCGGCGACCTCCATCGTCAGGATCACGGACATGGCTCCTCCTCTGCAGTCACGGACATGTACGGAGATATTGGCAACAAATGCTGCACAACCGGGGCAAACACGCTGCACCGCCTGCGTTCGGCCGGACGAAACCCCCTTGACCAATGGTCAAGAGTCGTTGACCATTACTCGCATGCCTACCGATGATCTTCCCGAGACGTTCCACGTCACCACGGACGAGCAGCTACGCGCCGTCTCCAATCTCACGCGTCACCGGATCATGGCCGTGCTCCGCTTCGAGCCCGCGACGATCACGCAGATCGCCGAGCGGGTGGGCCTCGCGAAGGGGAGTTCCAGCTACCACGTACGACTGCTCGAACGGGCCGGCCTGGTGAAGGTGGTGCGAACCCGGAAGGTCCGGGGGGTCACCGAGCGGTACTACGCCATGGCCGCGCGGTCGATCGAGCTGCCGGATCCGGGCGAGGGAGGGCCGGACGTGCTGATGCGGCATGCGGTGGCGGACCTCGAGGCGTCGCCGGCCGACGGCGAGCGCCACGTACGGATGGCGCATCTGCGGCTCACCGAGGAGCAGTTCGCCGAGCTGGGGGCGCGACTGCAGGCGCTGGCGGACGAGTACCGGGAGCTGTCCGATCCGGCGCTGCCGGACGCGTCACTCGTCTTCGCGCTCTTCCACCCGGCACAGCGCGCTCAGGCCGAAGGGGACGCCAAGTGACCTACGACGCCAAGAAGTTGCCGACCGGGTTCGGACGGCTGTGGACCGCTCAGACGGTGTCCTCGCTCGGTGACGGGGTGTCGCATGCCGCGCTGCCGCTGCTCGCGCTGACGTTGACGCGGGATCCGATGGCACTCGCCGTCGTCACGGCCGCCGGAACGCTGCCGTGGCTGCTCTTCGGGGTGCTCGGCGGTGCGCTGGTGGACCGCTGGGACCGTCGGCGCACGATGTGGGTCACGGACACGGCGCGTGCGGTGCTGCTCGCGATACCGGCGGCAGCGGCCGCGCTCGACGTGCTGAGCATTCCGCTGCTCGCGGCCGTCGCCTTCCTGCTCGGCCTCGGCGGACTCTTCTTCGACACGGCCGCCACGGCCTATCTGCCGGATCTGCTCGGCCGCGACACCGCGCTCCTGGAGCGCGCCAACTCCCGCCTGCGTGGCGCCCAGACCGCCGCGTCCGGCTTCGCGGGGCCGCCCGCGGGCAGTGCCCTGCTCGCGCTCGGGCGGGCGCTTCCGCTGCTCGCCGACGCGGTGTCGTTCGCGCTCTCCGCGGTGCTCGTACGGTCGCTGCCTGCCGCACCCCGGCCCGTACCGCAGGCCCGTGAGTCGCTGCTGCGGCAGGCCCGGGCCGGCGCCGCGTACGTCTTCCGGGATCGGTTGCTGCTGGGGCTCGCGCTGCGTCCGGCGGTCGGGAACATCGCCTTCCTCGCCGTGGAGACCGTACTCGCCCTCTTCGCGCACGATCGTCTCGGCATCGGCACCTTCGGCTTCGGCCTGCTCCTCACGGCGGAGGCCACCGGCGGTCTGCTCGGCGCGGGCATCGCCTCCTTCCTCGGCCGACGGCTCGGCACCGGCGCCGCACTGACCTGCACGGCCGCCGTCGAGGGACTCGCCATCCTGGGCCTTGCCGCCGCCCCGAACCCGTACGTCGCCGGCCTCGCGCTCGCCGTCTGCGGAGCGGGCATGGGCGCCACGATGGTGCTCGGCCCCTCCCTCCGGCAGACGATCGTCCCCGCCCACCTGATGGGCCGGGTCGCCTCCACCTCCCGCATGCTCGGCATGTGCGCCGCCCCCTTCGGCGCCTTCCTCGGCGGCTGGCTGGCCACCACCTACGACGTACGCACCCCGCTCTACGCCGCCGCCGGCCTCCTCCTCACCATGACCGCCGTCACGTCGACCATGACGAGCAACCGCCGGGTCGAGGCGGCGCTGCGTGCCGCCGCCCCGGTCGATGGTCCGGATCAGCAGGAATCCCGGGTTCCCGTTCACGCGGGCGCCAAGTGAGGTCCTGACCGGGCCGGCGTCGCGTACGGCGAAGGCCTGGTAGGTGAGGGTCGGTGGGCTGACGTCCGGGTCAAGGAGGTGTTCCTGGGTCCTGCCATGCACGGCGTGGGCGTTCCACGGGAGCCGGTCAGCGGTGCTTCGGGTCCTCGGGTCCGTGGTGCCGGGAGAACTGCTCCCGAGCCGGACGCCAATGCGATCGAATCTGCTCCACCAGGCTCTCCCACTCGCGCAGGACCTCGTCGTGGGGAGGGCGCTGCCCCCGACGGATCCGGCCGAGCTCGTCGCCGACCTCCCGTCCGAGGGCCGCCGATCCGACGACGACCAGCATGACGGTGAAGAGCGCCGAGATCATCGCGACGACAGCGCCCACCGGGCCGTAGCGAGTGGTGTAGGAATCGAAGAGGTGCGGCAGATAGACGGTCGCGCCGACCGAGTAGGCCGATGTCAGGACCGCCCCGACGACGGCGAACGGGAGCAGCTCCCGCCAGGCGATCCGCTGTGCGGAGAGGAGCCGGCCGCTCCAGAGGAAGAAACCTGCCGTCAGCGGCGCCTGGCACAGAGACACTGTCAGTTCGAGGCGCCCACGACCGAGCTCGACGCGCAGCCAGCCGGTGACGACCAGGTACGCCAGGAGGACGAGAACCCACCGCAAGCCGTTCGGTGTGTTGCGCACGCTGAGCGGCTTGAGCTGCCAGGTCTGTTCGAACAACCGCTGCGCGGACCGGGTGAAGCTCAACACGGAGATCACCAGGAAGAGAGTCTCGAGGACGCCCTCGCCGGCGGTCGCGTCGGTGGCCGACGAGAAGAGCTGTCTCACCGCCTCGGCTCCACCGCCGGTGAGGCCGTACCGCCTGATGAGCGGGTTCGCGACGTCCTGGTGTCCGACGAGGCCGAGGAGGGCGCTGGTGAGCATCGCGAGCGGGACCAGCGCCGCCAATGCCCCGGAAGCCAGCGCCATGGACCGGTCGAAGCCGACGATTCGCTGGAAGCGGTTGACGACGCGCAGCGTGAAAGCCGGACGGAACCAGAACGTCAGCGTCCTGGTGAGGCGCTCGTGGTTGATGTGTGCCGTGCCGCTCTCCTCGGGTATCGGAGCTCCGCAACGACGCGAGCCTAGCGCGACCGCCCTGCCCGGGAAGGTTCCGACGCGGACGGGGTGCGAACGGCCTTCGGTCCGGGCGGGGAGGCTGAGAGCGGCCCCGACCGCTGTCGCTTCCAGGGCCGTCAGGTGCAGACGGCGCCGGACGCCTGCCAGTTGGAGGGGTCGACCATGGTGGCGGGGACGGTGGTCTCGCGCGGGAGCGCCTTGTCGTCCTTCAGCCGGTCGACCATCTGTTGGACGGCGAGCGCGCCGACCTGGGAGCCCTTGAGGAGGAGCGCGGCCCGCATCGCGGCGGGCTTGCCGGTCAGCCAGTCCTTGCAGGCGAGGTAGGCCCCGATGCCGACGCCGATGACGTTGTCCGGTCCGAAGCCCGCCTCGCTCAGGGCCTGGATGCCGCCCTCGGTGTCCTCGTCGTTGCAGCCCCAGACCACCCAGTGCTTGACGCCGGGTTTGGAGGTGAGGGCGTAGGCGGTTCGGCGGCGGGCGTCCTCGACGGTGTTGGCCGCCCACACCTTCGCGGTCTTCAGCGCCGCACCGCCGTGGACGGAGAACGCGTCCACCGCCGCGTTCATGCGGTCCCGGCAGACCGGGATGTCGCTGTTCCCGATCGACAGCGTCCAGGTGTCGGCGGCCTTCCAGCCGGCCTTGGTGTATTCGCCGGCCGCGCGTTCACCCACCGCGGCGCCCATGGTGGCGCCGTTGAAGCCGACCCGGGGCACCAGTCCGTTGGCGAAACAGGCACCGGGATCGGTGTAGTCGGCGCAGATCTGGTCGTCGGCGGAGAGCAGGGGCAGGCCGGCCTGGCGGGTGAGGGCGACGAGTTCGGGGCCCACGGATGGGTCGGGCACGACGGCGATGAGGCCACCCGTCTTGTGGTCGATCGCCTTCTTGGCCTCCGTGAGCGAGCGGTCGCGGTCGTTGCCGACGTCCACGAGGGTCAGCTCGACGCCGAGCTCGCGGGCCTTGGCCTTGGCGCCGGCCGCCTCGTCGACGAAGTAGCCCTGGTCGCCCTGTTTCTGCAGGAAGGTGATGGAGATCGGGCCGTGGTCCGAGGTGCCCGGCCCTTCGCCCGAGCACCCGGTCAGTGCCAGGGCGAGAGCGGCCGCGCCGGCCGCGGCGGCGGGTGCCGGTCGGCGGGCTCGAGTGGAGCGCATGGCCTGGTTCCTTTGAACGGCGACCGTCCGGTGTGCGGCCGGCGGAGCGGATGAGTGCGAAGCGCAGGAGGGCAAGAGCGTAGGAGCGCGGGAGCGCAGAAGGGCAGGGCAGAGCGAATGTGACGGTTTGAACGTTCAAACCGATCAGAAGCCAACGTGTTCGAACGCAGAGCTGCTAGGAAACGCCACGTTTACCTGGCCGTCAAGATCTCGCGACGACGAGATGCAGGCCGATACCCGCTCGTTATCGCTCCTGGGAACGGCACTTGAGTCGGACCGGGGCGAGCCACTAGCCTGCGCCTGCCCCTGTTGAGGCCTGAGTGGCTTCCGTCGGTTCTCGACATTACTCAACACATCTCAACAGGCGATCGCTCTGGCACCCCCCCTGCCCACCATCTTGGAGCACCCATGCGCCCACGCCTGCGCCCACGCCTGCGCTCATTCACCGCACGGTCACCCCGCGCCATAACCGGTGCGCTGCTGTCGCTCGCCCTGGCGACCTCGGGCCTCGGCGCCGTCGCGCTGACCGCCGCCACCCCGGCCGCCGCCCTGGACAACGGCACCGCCCTCACCCCGCCGATGGGCTGGAACTCCTGGAACTCGCTCGGCACCAACGTGACCGAGCAGCAGGTCAAGCAGACCATCGACTTCATGTCCGCCAACGGCCTGGTGGCGGCCGGCTACGACACCGTCACGATCGACGACGGCTGGTCGCTGTGGCACCGCGACGGCCAGAGCACCGACCTCGTGCGGACCTCGTACGGTTCGATGCAGCTCTACGACGCGGCCGGGAACCCGGTCGCCGGCACCGACGGCACCGGCAACGACCCCACCTCCGGCCACCTGGTCCCGCGCGCGGACACCTTCCCCTCACAGACCGTCAACGGGCAGACCGTCAACGGCATCCAGTACCTGGCCTGGTACGCCCACAGCAAGAACATGAAGTTCGGGCTGTACGCCACCGACACCTACCTCACCTGCCAGATGCACCCCGGCAGCCTCGGCCACGAGACGACCGACGCGAACGACTTCGTCGCCTGGGGCGTCGACTTCGTCAAGTACGACGACTGCCCGTACGGCCCGCCGATCACCGGCCCGGACGGCCACAACTACGGCACCCAGGGCGAGGGCAAGGAACTCACCCAGTCCATGTACGCCCGGGTACAGACCTTCCAGCGGGCGCTCGACGCCGCCTCCGCCGCCCGGGGCAGGCCCAAGGTCGCCCTCAGCCTCTCCGCCCAGCCCGTCCACACCGGCGTCCCGTACCTGCTGAACGCCAACGACCCGGCCCGCACCGACCCGGTGGTCCAGGCCGCCGGCACCCCGCCGTACCAGTCCCCGGGCTATGCGCCGACCGGCGTCTGGTGCGGGCAGGTCGCCAACATGTGCCGGATCGGCGGCGACCGCGCCAGCGACCTGAGCGGCGTGCTGTACGGCGGGCAGCTGCAGACCGCGCTGCAGTACCCGGGCAACGTGCGCCCGGGCAGCTGGAACGACATGGACATGATGTTCGCCGGCTGGCAGGACGTGTACGGTTCCTGGGGCGTCACCGACACCTGTTCCTGTCACAAGCCGTTCACCGACGACGAGTCGCGCACGGAGGTGTCCGTCCTGTCGATGATGGCCTCGCCGCTCGTGTCCGGCGCGGACCTGCGCGCCGCGGCCGACTCGCAGCACACCGACGGCGGCACCACCTGGTCCACCGGCATCACCGCCGCCAGTCTGGCGATCATGAAGAACGCCGACGTCATCCGGATCGACCAGGACGCGCTCGCCAAGCCCGCCACCCTGGTCGGCGCCGCGCCGAACAGCAGCACCGGCCCGGTGGTCCTCAAGCGCCGACTCGCGGGCGGCGACACGGCCGTCCTTCTGGTGAACCAGGACCCGAACAACTGGCAGACGATCGGCAGCAGCCTCGCCTCGCTCGGCCTGACCGGCAACGGCTACACGTACAAGGAGCTGTGGACCGGCGCCACCGGCACGGTCGCCGCCGGCGGCACGGTCGGCGGCAACTGGGTCGCCCCGCACGGCGTCGCGATGTTCCGGCTCTCCCCCCAGGCCGCCACCGTGGCGGCGGCGGTGATCGGTGACGGCAAGTACCACGGGATCAGCGCGGGCGGCACCGGCGGCCAGGCCCTGGAGGTCCAGGGCACCTGCAGCGCCGCGGACGGTGCGATCGTCGACGTCAACACGTGGTGGAACACCCACACCTCGCAGCAGTGGAACTTCGCCGCGAACGCCGACGGCACGGTGCACATCACCGACAACTGCTCCACCGGCACGCAGGTCCACGGCACCCTCACCGCACCCGGCTCGGCCGGCGCGGCGGCATACGTGACCAACGGCTACGACCCGAACAACGCCCGGCAGAAGTGGCGGGTCGTCCAGAACACCGCCACCGGCGCGCTGACCGTCACCAACGTCGCCACCGGCCTGGTGCTGGACGCCCCCAACCCGGCGGCCACCTCCGCCGTGGTCACCGATCAGCCCAACTCCTCGGCGGCGCAGGGCTGGACGACCCTGTCCTGACCCGACACCGACGCCGTCCACCACCCCGTGGCCACGGGACCACCACCCGTCGGCATCGGGAGAAAGGCCGACGACCCGGACACGTATAGTCACACGTTCCACCACCAACAGACGCACCCGAAACGGTCGGGCCGTCGGGCCGTACCGCCCGCGGGCCGGCCGCGTCCGCGTGCGTACCTAGGAGTGCCACGTGACTGACAACGCACAGCTGCTGGCGCGGCAACGGCGCGCGATGATCCTCGACTGGCTCCGGCAGCGGGGCGGGGTGCGGGTGAACGAACTCACCCGTGAGTTCGGCGTCTCGGACATGACCATCCGCCGGGACCTGGACGCCCTGGCCCGCCAGGGGCTGCTGGACAAGGTACACGGCGGCGCCGTCCCGGCCGGCGCCCCGAGCAGCCAGGAGCCGGGCTTCGAGGCGAAGTCGTCCTGGCAGCTCTCCGCCAAGGAGGCGATCGCCCGGGCCGCCGCGGAACTGGTCCGCCCCGGGATGGCCGTGGGCCTGGGCGCGGGCACGACCACGCACGCCGTCGCCCGGGAGCTGGCGTCGGTGGACGGGCTGACCGTGGTGACCAACTCCCTGCGGATCGCCGAGGTGTTCGAGCAGGCCGGCCCGGGGGCGGGGGCCGGGACCACCGTGCTGCGCACCGGCGGGATCCGCACGCCCTCCGACGCCCTGGTGGGCCCGCTCGCCGACCAGGCGATCCGCTCGCTGCACGTCAACGTGCTCTTCCTGGGCTGCCACGGCATCTCCGTCGAGGCCGGGCTGACGTCGCCCAACCTCGCCGAGGCGGAGACCAACCGGGTGTTCATCGGCTCCGCGCGCCGGGTGGTCGTGGTCGCCGACAACACCAAGTGGGACACCGTCGGCCTGGCCACCTTCGCCGCTCTGGACCAGGTCGACGTGCTGGTCACCGACGAGGGGCTGTCCGCCGAGCGCCGGACCGTCGTGGCCGAGCAGGTGGGCGAGGTGATCGTCGCAGAGTCAGTCAACTGACCCTCTGGTCACGGCAGTTGTTTCCTCGACTCCCGGTGGGGAGAGCGGGTGGGGCGCAGTCGCGCGGCTCCGGCGGATGCGGATAACGGGATCGTCTCGAATCGACGCGAGCGGGAACGAAGGTCTTGACGAACGCCCGACAGGGGAGTTTCCTGTGCGAGCACGTTTGATCAAGTTTGGTTCTGATCGATTGTGTTTGATTCAAGCGCTACCGGCTCCGCGGATGTTTCCCGCGGGCTCTTCCCTCACCCTTCTCTCCTTACCGGGAGTCTTCGCATGTTCATTCGTCGTGGTCGGGTTCTGTCCGTTGCCGTGCTGGGCTGTGTGTCCCTGGTAGCCGCGGTGGGCTGCTCGACGGGCCAGGAGTCGTCGTCGGGCGCGGGTGACACCGCGAAGGTCGAAGGCAAGGTGTCGCTGACGTACCTGCAGAAGCAGGGGGACCAGGAGTACTTCGTCGGCGAGGCGGCGGGCGCGAAGGCGAAGGCCGCGGAGCTCGGGGTGGACCTGAAGGTCGTGAACCTGGGCAACGACGCCAACAAGACGGTCAGCGAGGTGCAGTCGGCGATCGCCGGCAAGAGCAACGGGCTGATCGTGGTCGTGCCGGACCCGGCGGTGGGCCCGCAGGTCGTGCAGACCGCCAAGGACGCCAAGGTCGCCCTCCTCACCTCCGATGACCAGATCTGCGTCACCGGCCCGGCCCCGGGTGCCTGCGCGAAGAGCGATCTGGTCCCCCGGGTCGGGTTCAGCGGCGAGCAGATGGGCGGGGAGGTCGGCAAGCGGGCCGCCGCCGAGTTCAAGAAGGCCGGTTGGAACGCGGCCGACACCCGGATCATCTCCGCCTGGAAGCAGGACGTCACCGTGTGCGGCGACCGCGTCAAGGCCGCGAAGGCCGCATTCGGCCAGGCCGCGGGTGACGGCGTGAAGAACATCGACGTCGCCACCGACAACACCCCCACCGGCGCCCAGGACAAGACCGCCGCCACCCTCACCGCCAACCCCGGCGTGAAGCACTGGATCGTCTGGGGCTGCAACGACGAGAACGTCCAGGGGTCCGTCACCGCCCTGCAGAACGCCGGCGTCAGCCCCGACGACATCGCCGGCGTCGGCCTCGGCGCCTACCTCGCCTGCAAGGACTGGACCAGCGGCAAGCCCACCGGCATGAAGGCCGCACTCTTCATCAACGGCAAGGACGTCGGCGCACTGGCCGTCCAGACCATGTACGACAAGCTCAAGAACAACAAGGACTTCCCCGCCGAGGGCTTCGCCCCCACCACCATGGTCGACGCCGCCACGTGGCAGAACAGCGGCATGACCTGCAACTGACGGTGCCGCACCAGAACCGTCCGATTCGCACCTCCAGCGAGGCACACATGACCGCACCCGAATCCCCGCCCGGCGGCGGACCGTCCCCGCAGCCCGTCCTCGGCCTGGCCGCCGAGAACGTCGGCAAGGCCTTCGGCAGTGTCCGGGCACTGCACGGCGTCACCGTCGCCTTCCCGCCCGGGCAGGTCACCGCCCTGATGGGCGAGAACGGCGCCGGGAAGTCGACCCTGCTGCGCATCCTGAGCGGCGACCACCGCCCGACCGAAGGCCGGGTCCTGCTCGACGGCGTCCCTCTCGACCTCTCCTCGCCGACCGACGCGCGCCGCGCGGGCATCCGGATCATCCCGCAGGAGCCGGAGATCATCCCGCACGTGTCGGTCGCCGAGAACGTCTACGCCGGCAGCCTCCCCCGCCGGGCCGGCCGCCGCCTCGACCGCGCCGAACTGCGGCGCAGGATCACCGCCGACCTCGCCGCGCTCGGCTTCGACCAGGTCCTCGATCCTGACCTGCTCGGATCCGAACTCACCGCTGCACAACGCCAGTTGGTCGAAATCATGCGAGCGCTCACCGGCGCCGTGCCGCCCCGGGCGATCGCCTTCGACGAACCCACCTCCTCCCTGTCCGAACACGAGGTGGAGGCGCTGTTCGCCCTGATCGGCCGGCTGCGCGACCAGGGCATCGCGATCGTCTACGTGTCGCACCGGATGAAGGAGATCTTCCGGCTCGCCGACCGGATCGCCGTCCTGCGCGACGGCACCCTCACCGGCGTCCTGCCCGCCGCCGAGACCGACGAGCGCGAGCTGGTCCGGCTGATGGTCGGCCGCGACCTGGCCGGCCTGTTCGTCCGCCAGGACGTCGCCACCGACCGGGTGGTGCTGGACGTCCGCGGCCTCACCACCGACGACGTGCGCGACGTCAGCCTCCAGGTCCGGGCCGGCGAGGTGGTCGCCCTCGCCGGGCTGATCGGCGCCGGCCGGTCCGAACTGGCCCTCGCCCTCGCGGGGGACGCGCCGATCCGCTCCGGCGAGGTCCTCCTCGGCGGCCGGCCGGTGCGCCTGCGCTCCCCCAAGGACGCGATCCGGGCCGGCCTCGGCCTGGCGCCCGAGGAGCGCAAGGCCCAGGCACTGTTCCTGCACCGCGCCATCCGGGACAACACCTCCCTGGTCAGCCTCGACCGGCTGCGGCGCCGACGCTTCGTCAAGCGCGCCGCCGAGAAACAGCTCGCCCAGGAGTACGCGGACCGGCTGCGGGTGCGCGCCCCCTCGATCGAGACCGAGGTCCGGACGCTCTCCGGCGGCAACCAGCAGAAGGTGGTGCTCGCCCGCTGGCTCGCCCGCCGCCCCGAGCTGCTGATCCTGGACGAACCGACCCGCGGCGTCGACATCGGCGCCAAGGCCGAGATCTACCAGATCATCGCCGACCTGGCCCGCGACGGCGTCGCCGTGCTGGTGATCTCCTCCGAGCTGCCCGAGGTCCTCGGCCTGGCCGACCGGATCCTCGTCATGCAGAACGGCCGGGTCACCGGCGAACTCGGCCGCGCCGAGGCCTCCGAGGAGGCCGTCCTCGCCCTGGCCATGACGGACGACCTCGCCACCGGCCCCCGTACCACCGACACCGACGCCACCACCGGAGTTGCCCGATGACCACCCCCTCCGCCACCGCCGACCAGCGGCCGCAGGCCCCGGCCGGGCCCGCGCGGCCGACCGGTCCGCGGGCGCTGCTCGACGTCGTCGGTGGCCAGAACCTCATCCTGCTGCTGGCCCTCGCGGCCGTGCTCGCCCTGTTCGGCTCGCTCAACATCAACTACCTGAGCTGGAACAACATCCAGGTGATCGCCGAGGCGGCGACCATCGCCGGGCTGCTCGCCGTGGTCCAGACGGTGGTGATCATCTGCGGCGGCCTGGACATCTCGGTGGGCTCCCAGGCCGGCCTCGCCTCCGTGGTGAGCGCGATGGTGTTCACCTCCACCGGCTCCAGCGCGCTGCTCGGCATGGGCGCGGCCGTGCTGGTCGGCGCCGCCGTCGGCCTGCTCAACGGCGCCGTGATCATCTACGGCCGGGTCAACCCGACCATCGCCACCCTGGCCGGACTGGCCGCGTACAAGGGCGTCGCCCAGCTGATCTCCGACGGACGTGCCCAGGGCTACGTGCTCGGCGACCCGCTGTTCGTCTTCCTCAGCCGCGGCAAGATCGCCGGCCTGCCGACGATGGTGTGGATCCTCATCCTGATCGCCGCCGCCGTGCACGTCCTGCTCACCTACACCGACATCGGGCGCAACATCTACGCCCTCGGCGGCAACGACACCGCCGCGCGGCTGGCCGGCATCAACCTCAACAAGTACCTGCTCTCGGTGTACGCGCTCACCGGCATGGTCGCGGCCGTGGCCGGTGTCCTGCTCACCGCGCGCACCGGCTCCGGACAGCCCACCTCCGGCAGCGAGGGCCTGGAACTCCAGGCCATCACCGCCGCCGCCCTCGGCGGCTGCGCCCTCAAGGGCGGCAAGGGCGGGATCGGCGGCACCCTGCTGGCCGTCGCCCTGCTCGGAGCCCTGCAGAACGGCCTCACCGTCCAGGGCATCAACACCTTCTGGCAGAACGTCGCCCAGGGCCTGCTGCTGGTCGCCGCCGTGGTCATCCAGCAGCGGCGCGGCCGCGAGCGGGCGGTCGGCCTGCCGGCCTGACCCGCCCTCTCCCGAGCCCCCTGGAGGCCGCCTCCGCCCCCCACCGGAGGCGGCCTTCGCCATGGGCACCGCCGACCATCCTGGAAACGCCGACCTCCGTGACGTGCCGGAGGTCCCGGAAGGCAGAACAGTGAAGAAGACCACCACCAAGCTCGCGGACGGCCGCGAGCTGATCTACTACGACACCGACGAGTCCGTGGTCCGCGACGCCACCGACCTGCGGCCGCCGGAGGCCACCACCAGCCTCTCCGCGATCCGTCTCGACCCCGCCACCGGCGACTGGGTCACCATCGCCGCCCACCGCCAGGCCCGCACCCACCTCCCGCCCGCCGACGAGTGCCCGCTCTGCCCCTCCCGGCCGGACCGGTCGAGCGAGATCCCGGCCCCGGACTACGAGGCCGCGGTCTTCGAGAACCGCTTCCCGTCCCTCTCCTTCGACGCGGCCGCACACGTGCCCGCGGAGTCCGACCCGCTGCACACCGGCGGTCCCGCGTCCGGCCGCTGCGAGGTGGTCTGTTTCACCGCCGACCATGACGCCTCCTTCGCCGACCTCACCCCCGAGCGGGCCCGGCTGGTCCTCGAGGCGTGGACCGACCGCACCGCCGAACTCTCCGCCCTGCCGGGCGTCCAGCAGGTCTACTGCTTCGAGAACCGCGGCGCCGAGATCGGCGTCACCCTCGCCCACCCGCACGGCCAGATCTACGCCTTCCCCTTCACCACCCCGCGCACCGCCCGGATGGCCGCCCGCGCCGCCGAACACCGCGCCGCCACCGGCCGCAACCTCTTCGACGACCTCCTCGCCGCCGAACGCGCCCACCCCGAAGGCGCTCACGGCGACCGGGTGGTCCTCGCCGGCGAGCACTGGACGGCCTTCGTCCCCTTCGCCGCCCGCTGGCCCTACGAGGTCCACCTGTACCCGCACCGCCGGGTGCCCGACCTGACCGCCCTCGACGAGCCACAGCGCGCCGAGTTCCCCGGCCTCTACCTGGAGCTGCTGCGCCGCTTCGACCGCCTCTTCGGAGGCGGCCGCACCCCGTACATCTCCGCCTGGCACCAGGCCCCCGCCGGGCACCGGGACGAGCTCGCCCTGCACCTGGAGCTGTTCACCATCCGGCGCACCGCCGACAAGCTCAAGTACCTGGCCGGCGTGGAATCCGGCATGGACGCCTTCGTCAACGACGTCTCGCCCGAGGCGGCCGCCCGACACCTGAGGAAGGTCGGCGCATGACCGACTTCGAATCCGTCTTCGGCACCACCCCCACCGGCGTCTGGGCCGCGCCCGGCCGGGTCAACCTGATCGGCGAACACACCGACTACAACGACGGGTTCGTCCTGCCGATCGCCCTGCCGCACACCGCCCGGGTGACCGCGCGCCGCCGCACCGACGGACTGCTCCGGCTGTACAGCACCCTGGGCGACGGCGGGGTGGTCGAGTTGTCCGTCGCCGAACTGGCCCCAGAGCGGGTGCCGGGCTGGGCCCGGTACCCGGCGGCCGTGGTCTGGGCGCTCCGTGAGGCCGGCTGCCCGGTCGGCGGCGCCGACCTCCACGTGGACAGTGACGTGCCCAGCGGCGGCGGCCTGTCCTCCTCCGCGGCACTGGAGGCCGCGGTCGCCCTGGCCTACCGCGATCTGTACGAACTCGATCTCACCAGGCCGCAGTTGGCGCTGATCACGCAGCGGGCCGAGAACGAGTTCGTCGGCGTGCCCTGTGGCGTGATGGACCAGATGGCCTCGCTCTGCTGCACCGAGGGCCACGCCCTCCACCTGGACACCCGCGATCTGACGCAGCATCCGATTCCGTTGGACCCGGCCGCCCAGGGGATGCGGCTGCTGGTCGTCGACACCCGGGTCAAGCACGACCTCGGCGACGGCGCGTACGCCGACCTGCGGGCCGGCTGCGAGCGGGCCGCCACCCTGCTCGGACTCCCCGCCCTCCGGGACCTCCGGCCGGACGGCCTCGCCGTCGCCCTCGACCGGCTCCCGGACGAACTGCGGCCGCTGGTGCGGCACGTGGTGAGCGAGAACGAGCGCGTCCGACTGGCCGTGAAGCTACTGCAGGCGGGCCGGCTCGACGCCCTGGGCGCCGTGCTGACCGCCGGACACGCCTCGCTGCGCGACGACCTCGGGACCTCCTGCCCGGAGACCGACCTCGTCGTCGAGACCGCCGTGGCGGCCGGCGCCCGTGGTGCCCGGATGACCGGCGGCGGCTTCGGCGGTTCGGTCATCGTCCTGGTCGACGAGTCGGACGCGGACCCGGTGTCCGCCGCGATCGTCGAGGCCTTCCACCGGGCGGGCTACGCGCAGCCCCACGTCTTCCCCGCCCTCCCCGCCGCCGGCGCCCGCCGACTGCGCTGAGCCCGCCTTCGGTGGGCGGTTGTGTTGACTCTTGTAGGTTTCCGATCAGTGAAATATCATATGACACTATCGTCGATGCCAGCGGCCCAGCGGTTTCGCCGCGTCAGCGCCTCGCCGATGGCGACTGTCTGAGCTGTCGTCACACCCGCCACCGCGGTGCCGCCGGCGCCGACGTGCCCCCCATCAGCACCTCGCTGCGCCAGAGCTCAGAGCACCGCACCCCCACCAGCCGTGCTCAGGACCGCCCTTCGGGCGGCCCGTCCCGGCCCGCCTCTCGGGAAGCCCCCACATGCGCACACCGCCACCTCGCGTCGTCGGCATGCTGGCCGTCCTGGCCCTCGCCGCCTCCGGCATCAGCGCCACCGCCCTCGCCACCGCTGCTCCGGCCGCGGCCCTGGGCAACGGCAACGCCCTGACCCCGCCCATGGGTTGGAACTCCTGGAACAGCCTGGGCACCCAGGTCGACGAGAACCAGGTCAAGCAGACCATCGACTTCATGTCCGCCAACGGCCTGGTCCAGGCCGGCTACAACACCGTCACCATCGACGACGGCTGGTCGATGCGCCACCGCGACGGCCAGACGACGGACTTCGCGAAGACCGCCGACAACGCCATGCAGCTGTACGACAACAACGGCAATCCGGTGTCCGGCACCGACGGCACCGGCAACGACCCCACCAGCGGACACCTGGTGCCCGACCCGAACACCTTCCCCTCGCAGACCGTCAACGGCCAGACCGTCAACGGCATCCAGTACCTGGCCTGGTACGCCCACAGCAAGAACATGAAGTTCGGCCTCTACGCCACCGACACCTACACCACCTGCCAGGGCCACCCCGGCAGCCTCGGCCACGAGAGCACCGACGCCAACGACCTCGTCTCCTGGGGCGTCGACTTCGTCAAGTACGACGACTGCCCGTACGGCCCCACGATCGTCGGCCCCGACGGCTACAGCTACTACCCGCAGGGCGAGGGCAAGGAGCTCACCCAGTCCGTCTACGCCCGGACGCAGACCTTCCAGCGAGCCCTCGACGCGGCGACCGCCGCCAGGGGCAAGCCGAAGGTGACCCTCAGCCTGTCCGCGCAGCCCGCGCACACCGGCATCCCCTACCTGCTGAACGCCAACGACCCGGCCCGCACCGACCCGCTGATCGTGGCCGCCGGCACCCAGCCGCACCAGGCACCCGGCTACTCGCCCACCGGCGTGTGGTGCGGCCAGGTCGCCAACATGTGCCGGATCGGCGGCGACCGGGACAGCGAACTGGACGGCGTGCTCTACAACGGCCAGCTGCAGACCGCGCTGAAGTACCCGGGCAACGTCCACCCCGGCAGCTGGAACGACCTGGACATGATGTTCGCCGGCTGGCAGGACACCAACGGCATCTGGGGCGTCACCGACACCTACAAGGGCAACAAGCCGTTCACCGACGACGAGTCGCGCACCGAACTGTCCGTCCTGTCGATGATGGCCGCCCCGCTCGTCTCCGGCGCCGACCTGCGCACCGCGGCCGACTCGCAGCACACCGCGAACGGCTACACCTGGTCCACCGGCATCAACTCCTCCGCACTGGCGCTCCTGAAGAACCCCGACATGATCGCCATCGACCAGGACAGCCTCGCCAAGCCCGCCACCCTGGTCGGCAGCGCGCCCTCCTCCCCGACCGCGCCGGTGATCCTCAAGCGCCGGCTGGCCAACGGCGACCTGGCCGTCGCCCTGGTCAACCAGGACCCGAACAACTGGGCCATGCCCAGTGCGAGCTTCACCGACCTCGGCCTGACCGGCTCCAGCTACGGCTACCGGGAGATCTGGAGCGGCGCCACCGGCACCACCACCGGCACCCTCGGCGGCAACTGGATCCCCGCGCACGGCGTCGCGCTCTACCGCATCACCGGCGGAAGCGTCGGCATGGGCGGCGACAGCGGCTCCGGCGGCACCCGGGCGAGCGTCGTCGGCGACGGCAGGTACCACGCGATCAGCGCCGGCGGTACCGGCGGCCAGGCGCTCGAGGTCCAGGGGGGCTGCTACGCCGCCGTCGGCGGCAACTCCGGCATCAACGCCTACCAGAGCGGCAGCGCCGCCCAGCAGTGGCTGTTCACCCCGAACGCGGACGGCACGGTGACGATCACCGACAACTGCTACACCGCCGCCCAGACACACGCCGTGCTGGCCGGCGGTGGCGGAGTCGGCAGCGCCTACCTGCTCAACCCGTCCGCCGACAACCCCTGGCAGAAGTGGAAGGTCACTCAGAACAGCGCCGGTGCGCTGACCGTCACCAACGTCGGCAACGGCCTGGTCCTGGACGTCGCCGGCACGACCGCAGGCTCGACCGGGATGACCAACCCGGCCAACTCGGCCGCGGCCGGACAGAGCTGGACCGTCCTGTCCTGACCCCGGCCAGGCCAGGCCAGGCCAGGCCAGGCCAGGCCAGGCCAGGCCAGGCCAGGCCAGTCCCGGCCAAGCCGGGCCAAGCCAGGCCAGACGGGCCGGGCCCGGTGCGCGGGAGTTCGCGCACCGGGCCCGGCCCGGAGGTCCGCCGGCAGGTCCTCGGACCGCCGACGCCTCGTCCCGTCGTCACCTCACCGTCGTGAGTCCGCCGCCGTCACCGCCCGGGCCGCAGGGCCGCGGTCGCCGTCCGGCCGAGCCAGACGCCCAGCAGCGCCTGGACCAGGCCGATCAGCAGGGTGATCGCGACCACCAGCGAGGCAAGCGCCGGCAACCCGGCCAGGGCGGCCACCGTCCGGGCGGTGCCGGCCACGGCCTCGCCGGACGCGACCCGCCACAGCAGCGGGGCGCCCCAGCCGGCCAGCGCGGCCATTGCCGCCACCAGCACCGCCGGGCGGGCCCGCAGGCCGCGGGCCGCCGTCACCGCGCCGATCAGCAGGCCGCTGGCGAAGGGCAGGTACCACAGGCTCCACAGCGAACCGACGGCCACCAGGACGCCGGCGCCGACCAGCGCGGCGGGGAGCACCAGCCGCTCGGCGAGGGCCCGGCCGCCGTCGGCCGGGGCCGGGGCCGCGGACTCCTGCGGTGCGGACTGCTTCTGAAGGTCGGTCACGGTGCTCACGCTCCCGGTCGCAGGGTCCACACCTTGGTGGAGGCAGGTTGGTCCGCGGCCATCAGCAGCGGCAGGGAACGGCCCGCCCACCAGTACGGGATGAAGTTCCGGTACCACGGCGAGGCCGGGTTCTCGCTCTGGCCGCCCGGGTAGACGGCCTGGGCGGTGGCGGTGCCCGGTCCCTTCCAGTCGACCACCATGCGCCAGCTGGGGCCGAAGGTGGAGTTCATGCCGCCGTCGGCCGCGTTGACGGTCCAGCGGTCCCCCTCGGCGGCCTTGGGCCCGTAGCCGAGCGCGTCGGCGCCGGTCAGCGAGGGGATCTGCCGGGTGTGCACCCGGTCCCAGGTCCAGGTGGCGGGGTCGTTCCCGAGGTCCTGGGAGAGCTCGGAGACGGCCTGGGCGAATGCGGTGCGCATGGCCTCCGGCGCGGTGCGGGCCGGGCCGCCGGGGGAGGTGAACGCCGGGTTGGCGGGGTCGTGCAGGGTCCAGCTCTCCAGGTCCTCGTCGAGGCTGGGCAGCGCGCTGGACACCTTGAGGTACCAGCGGTCCCTCTCGACCGGCACCTTGGCCTGGTCCCACCAGGGTTGGAAGGTGGTCTGCAGATAGTCGTTCCAGAAGGTCCACCAGATCGGCCCGCCGGCGACGGAGGGCCGCATGGTGGTGTCCCAGTGGTCGAGGACGTCGAGCGCGGCCTGCTGGCGGCCGTCGAGCTCGGTGCCGGCCAGCGCCTCCTTGAGGTGCGGCAGGATGACGGTCGCGAGGTAGTCGGTCGTGTCGTTCTGCAGCGTGGTGAAGTCGGCGGCGGTCATCGCCGGGTGGCTCTCCAGGAACTGGTAGATCCGGTTGGCCCGGTAGCCGTTGTCGAAGGCGTTGAAGGAGGTGCCGATGTAGTACGGGTAGTCGGCCGACACCGGGCGCTGGTTGGCCGTCGCGATCACGTGGTTCGGCGGGTTGTAGGCCTGCGGGGTGGCGTCGAAGGGGATGGCGCCGACCACGTCGTACTCGCCGGTGCCGGGCAGCGGGAACCAGGGGTTGCCGCCCTTGGTGAGCGGGAAGTAGCCGGCCGCGACCACGCCGATGTCGCCGCCGCCGTCGGCGTACGCGAAGTTCAGCGTGGGGGCGTGCCAGTCGGCCAGCGCGGTGCGGAACTCCCGGTAGTCGCGGGCCTTGTCGATGGCGAGCAGCACCGCCAGGTCGGGGGAGGGGACGTTGCCCATCCAGCTGACCGAGGTGGTCTGCCCGGCCCGGGTGATCACCGGCCCGTGCACCGTCAGGTCCACGGCGAGCTGCTCGGTGTCCCCGCCCCGGACCGGGATGGTGTACTCCACCCGCTGCATCGGGTGCCAGGCGTTGTTCCAGAAGTACTGGCCGGGGTGGTCGGCGCTGGTCTGCTCGCTGTAGAAGACGGTCGACTGGTTCTGGGCGTCCGTCAGGGACCAGGAGATGTCGGCGTTGCGGCCGATCAGCACCCCGGGCAGGCCGGCCATGCTGGCGCCGGTGGCGTTGGTCTCCGGAGAGGAGAGCGCGATCTGGTACCAGTACGAGGGCAGGGTCATCGGCAGGTGCGGGTCACCGGCCAGCATCGCGTTGCCGTCGGCCGTCGCCGGGCCGTTCGCCACCCAGGCGTTGCTGTCCGGGAAGGTGTGCATCTGGGTGGCGGGCAGCGCGCGGATGGTGTCGAGCAGGGTCCGGGCCGCGGTGGCCTCCCCGGCGGGGTCGGGCGTGCCGGTGGGCGCGACGGGTGCGGTTCGCGGCTGCGAGCGGTTCGCGGCGGCCGGTGCCTCGGGCCCGGCGGCGTTGACGTTGGCGGGCAGCGGCGCGACGCCGAGGTCGCGGTACGGTCCGGGGTCGTACGGGCGCTGGTCGTTGGGCGCGTGGACCGGGAACCAGTCCATGGTGCGCTGCTCGCCGAGGGAGTCCCGGAAGATCGCGTAGTCCAGCGGGGTGCTGGTGAAGTCCATGCTCTGGGTGAGGACCTCCTGGATCACCAGGCTGTCCACCGGGGTCCAGTCGGCGGGGTAGACGCCGGTGAGGGAGAAGAGCGTCGGCCACTGCCCGTTGTGGCGCAGCTCGGAGATCCAGGCGTTGACGCCCCGGGTGTAGCTGGTGAGGGCGCGGCCCGCCGGGCTGTCCGGCGGGGTGGCGGCCCACTCGGCCTCGGCGGTGCGCAGCAGCCCCATCCGGAGTTCGAAGCGGTCGGACTCCAGGCCGGCCGGCCCGTTCAGCTCGGCCAGCCGGCCGCGGCCCGCGCGTCGTTCCAGGTCGAGCTGGGCGAGCCGGAACCGGGCGTGCAGGTAGCCCTGGGCCTGGAACAGGTCGTCGTCGGAGCCGGCCTTGACGGTGGGGACGCCGTTGTCGTCGAAGGCGACCGTGACGGGTGCCCTGAGTCCGGCCAGGTCGAGGGTCTCGGTGTGCGGGAGTTCGGCGCCCGCGGCGGAGTCCCACACTCCGGCCCCGGGGACGAGGGCGGTTCCGAGGGCGGGGACCGGCCCGATGCCCAGCGCGAGCAGCGCGAGGACCAGGCCGGAGACGACGGCTGCCACCGCCGCGTGGGTGGCTGTGCGTATTCGCCGCGGCACGTTGACTCCAGGGGTGCGAGGTCGGTCGGATGGTGCGGTGGGGGTGGGGCGGTTTCCGGGGCGGTGCGGCCTCAGGACCAGAAGGCGTCCATCCGGCGGTGGATGCCCTCGACGGCGGTCCGCAGTGCGGCGTGCCCGGCCGCGGAGCCGTAGACCGTCCCGATCAGCCACTCGGTGCCGGCTCGCCAGTCGGCTCGCCAGGCCGGGTCGATCCGGGTGTCCACCAGGTCCACGCCGGGGACGGCATGGAGGTCGTCGACCAGCTTGCCGTCGCCGGGGGCGAGCCCGTCGGCGGGCGGGGAGAGGAGGTACTGGAAGGCGACGGCCGGGCAGTCGGTGCTCGGGCCGAGCACCGGCGCGGGCGGGGTGAGGTCGCCCAGGGCCAGCCGCAGGGCGAGGACCAGCAGGTCCGTGCCGACCGCGCGCTTGAGGACGTCCGGGACGTGCCCGCCCAGGCGTCCGTTGACCTCGATCAGCCGCGGTCCGTCGGGGGTGAACTTGATCTCGGTGTGGGTGACGCCCTCGCGGATGCCGAGCGCCCGCAGCGCGCTGCGCTCCAGGGCCACCACCTCCTCGGCCAGGCTGCCCGGGAGCAGCGCGGGCGCGAAGTAGCCGGTCTCCCGGAAGGGGTGGGCCGGCGGCAGTCTGCCGGTGACCGCGACGGTGTGGATCTCGCCGTCCCTGCTCGCGGACTCGATCGAGACGTAGTCCCCCCAGAACTCCCCCACCACGGTGGGGTCGCCGGGCAGGTACTCCTCCAGCACGAACACCGCCGGGGTGGCCGTGCCGTCGGTGAACTCGGCGTACCGCTCGGCCAGTTCGGCGGCGCTGCGGACCAGGCAGGTGTCCACGCTGCCGGCACCCGAGCGGGGCTTGAGGACGGCGGGCAGGCCGGTCGCGGCGAGCGCCGGGGCGAGGTCGGCGGCGGAGTGGACCGTCCGGCAGGCGGTGGACTGCACCCCGGCCGCGGCGAGCGCCGCGCGCTGCCGGAACTTGTCGACCAGCACTTCGACGGTGGCGCGGTCGTGGAACGGCACACCGCACCGCTCGGCCAGCGCGGCGGCCGTGCGGAGCAGGTGGTCGCTGAAGGTGATCACCCCGGAGACGCCGAACTCGGAGGCCTGGTCGCCCAGTTGCTCCTCGGTCAGGCCGGCGGTGTCCACCACGGTGGCCGACTTCGGCAGTTGGGCCAGGTCCGCGGCCGCCTTCGGGTCGTCGAGGTCGCCGAAGAAGACCACGGTGCAGACCCGCCGGGCGGCGGTGAGGACGCCGCGCGGGGTGGCCGAGCCGCGGCCGTAGACCACCAGCAGCACCGGCAGGGCCGAGGCCGAGGACTGGGGCTTGGTGTCGGAAGGTGTCACGGTCAGTGCTCCTGAGGCCGGATCGGGGTGAACGCCGCCCGCTCGGCGGCGACGGAGCGGTGCTCCCAGGCCTCCCGGTCGCGCAGGTAACGGGGCCGGTCGGCGACGATGGCCCGGGTCTCGGCCGAGCCGGCCGCGAGCCGCCAGCGCACCGAACCGGTGACCCGCGCCGAGCAGACGTCGATGAACGCCTCGGCGGCTTCGCGCAGTTCGCCGAACCAGCGGCCCTCGAGCGCCTCGCGCACCCACAGCTGCTCCTGGTGGATCTTCTCCCGCAGCAGCTCGGCCGAGAGGGTCGCGGTCTCCAGGTGGCGGCGGGTGCGCAGCAGCAGCCAGGCGGCGGGCATCTCGCGGATCTCCAGCACCTTCGGCCCGTGGTCGAGGTGTTCGAGTCCGCTGTAGCGGCCCAGCCCGTGGGCGCCGACCAGGTGGTTGAGGGTGTCGATCAGTTCGGTCAGCGGCAGAGTCCGGCCGTCGACGGCGACGGGCCGGCCGGCCTCGAAGGCGACCTCGACCGACTCTGGGGCCTCGGCGGGGCGCAGCGCGCTCCAGCGGTAGAGCTCCTCGGGCACGGCGTGGTCCTCGGGGTCGTCGAGGACCCCCGCCTCGAACTCCCGGCACCACAGGTTGGAGTCGCCGCTGACGAGCCGCTCGCTGAGCTGCTCCAGGCCGGCTTCCTTGAGTTCGCGCATCTTCTGCTCCCGGTCGACCGGGTCCAGGTCGTACGGGCTGCCGTAGCGGCCGGCGAAGCCGAGCAGGCCGATGGCGCCGTTGAGCCGGCGCAGGGTGTTCTGCGAGCGGTTGGCGGTGTGCAGCACCGTGGCGGCGCCGAGTTCCCGGGCTTTGCCGAGGGCGAGCTTGGCGATCAGCGGCCGGCTGAGCGTGGAGCTGACCGGGTGGGTGTCGAGGTAGACGGCGTGCGCGGTGATCGCCGGGCGGACGAAGTCCTCGGCGAACTCCCGTCGGCCGTCGAGCAGGTGGAGCCGGATGCCGAGCCGGTCGGCGATCCGCTGCTTGTGCTCGCTGCTCTCGTCCTCGCCGAGGTCGACGCTGACGGCGTGGACGTTGCGGGCGCCGGCCCGGACCAGGCGGTGCAGCAGGTAGCTGCTGTCCAGCCCGCCGCTGAACAGGGTGACGACGGGGGCGGACGGGTCGCGGGCGATCGCGTCGAGCTCGCCGAAGGAACGGACGACCTGGGGCGTCATCGGGCGGACACCGCCACCCCGTGCTCGGCGAGGGCGGCGGTGAAGGCCGTCACGGTGGGCTCGTCGAAGGCGAGGTCCATCGGGACCTCGACGCCGAGCAGCGCCTCCAGCTTGCGCACCGCGCGCACCACCTTGAAGGAGTCCCCGCCGATGTCGAAGAAGTCGTCGTCCGGGCCGATCGCGGGCAGTCCGAGGACCTCGCACCACACCCCGGTGACCACGCCGGCCAGGTCGTCGCCGGCCGGGGCCTTGGCCTCGACGGCGGCGGTGCCGACGCTGGGCAGCACCTCCCCGGCGCGCTCGGTCAGCAGCGCGCGGTCCAGCTTGCCGTTGGCGGTCAGCGGCATCGCCGCCAGGGTCGCGAACGACGCCGGGACCATGTACGCGGGCAGCGCCGCGCGCAGCGCCTCGCGCACGGCGGCGGTGACGGCCTCGGGCTCGGCGTCCGCCTGCGGCACCAGGAAGCCGACCAGCCGGGCGTCGCTGCCGCGGCCGTGGGCGACCGCGGCGGCCTGCCGGACGCCGGGCACGCGCAGGGCGGCGGACTCGATCTCGCCCAGTTCGATCCGGTAGCCGCGGATCTTCACCTGGAGGTCGATCCGGCCCAGGAACTCCAGGCCGCCCACCGGGTGGGTGCGGACCAGGTCGCCCGAGCGGTAGAGCGGGCCGGTGCCGTCGCCGAGCTGGTCCGGGACGAAGCGCTCCGCGGTCAGCTCGGGGCGGTTGAGGTAGCCGAGGGCCAGGCCCGCGCCGCCGATGTAGAGCTCGCCGGGCTCGCCGTCCGGCACCGGCTTGCCGTCCTCGTCGAGGATCCACAGCGTGGTGTCCTCGATGGCCGGGCCGATGTAGACGGTGTCCAGGTCCGGGTCGCGCGGGGGCACCCAGGCGGTGCAGTAGATCGTGCACTCGCTCGGGCCGTAGAGGTTGGTGAGCGGGGCCGTGGACTGGGCGTGGAAGCGGCGGACCAGCTCGGGCGCGAGCGCCTCGCCGCCGGTGAGGACGCGGCGCAGGCCGTCGAAGCGCTCCTCGGGCCCGCGGGCCAGCAGGAACAGCTCCAGCAGGGAGACCACGCAGTAGAAGACGGTGATCTGCGCGGAACGGATGGTCTCGGCGAGGTAGTCGGCGTCGCGCTGGCGGCCGGGGGTGGCGATGACGACGGTGGTGCCGGTGATGAGCGGCCAGTACACCTCGATCAGGAACATGTCGAAGCTGCACGCCGTGTGGTGCAGCATCCGGTCGGACGGGCCGAGGCCGTGGCCGCGCTGCAGCGCCCGCAGCCGGGTGGTCACCGCGCGGTGCGGGATCAGCGAGGCCTTCGGGCGGCCGGTGGAGCCGGAGGTGTAGATGACCACCGCGGGCTGTTCGTCGAGGTCGGCGGCGGGTTCGAAGGCGGCGGCCGGTTCGGCGGCCGCGCACTCGGCGACGGTGACCACCTCGACGGCGAGGCCCTCGGGGAGGCGGGAGCGCAGTTCGGGGGTGGTGATGAGCAGCCGGGGCCGGCAGTCGGCCAGCATGTCGAGGGTGCGGGCGACCGGGTCGTTGACGTCGAACGCGACCTGGGCGGCGCCGGCGAGGACGACGCCGGTCACACCGATCACGAAGTCGGCCGAGCGCTCCAGGTAGACCGCGACCCGCTCGCCCGGGCGCACACCCCGCTCCCGCAGCAGCGAGGCCACCCGCACGGCCCGGTCCCTGACCTCGCCCGCCGGCAGCACCCGGTCGCCGTCGACGACGGCGGGGTGCTCCGGGGCGGCGTCCCACCGGGACAGCAGCAGGGTGTCGAGCCGGCGTGCGCCGTCGTCGAGAAGCGTGGCCGTAGTGCTAGCCATGGCGGTTCTTGTCCAATCAGTGGGGTCGGTGCAGGGGCGTGGGGGGGGGGGGGGCCCCCCGCCCCCCCCGGGGGGCGGGGGCGGGGGGGGGGCGGCCCCCCCCCCGGGCGCCGCGCCCCCCCCCCCCCCCCAAAGACCCAGGGGGGGGGT